>JBAXUC010000045.1:0-9929 GCA_037129855.1 Actinomycetota bacterium
GCCATCGTTGGCTAACACGCATGTGTGGTTTGCGCCGGCAACAATGCGTCGCGCAATGCGCGAGCCGGGCAACACTGTTGTTTGAATCGGCACCAGCGAAAACTCATCAGGAAATGCGGTAGATCCGAGTTGACTGTATGTGTTGTCACCCCAGCACCAGATTGTGTCGTTGGCGGCAATGGCGCATGTGTGTTTGTCGCCTGCTGCAATGCGGCCCGTTGGGTCAATTGCAGAAATTGAGACGTTCGCGCGAACCGATACAGGAGATTGAAGCACTAGGGCCACGCATGCCGTAATAAAAATTACCCACACTGAGCCTGTCCGTAACAAGAGCCGCACATGCCCCTGACGGAAGGTTCCCATCAGAGGAATCTAATTAATTTTTATTGTCTTTTTCAAGCATCTCAATTTCAGCGCGAACTTCATCCATGTTGAGTTCTTCTGCTGAGGTGAGTATTTGTTCTAAAGAGTGCGCAGGAAGTGCGCCTGCCTGATTGAACAACAAGATTCCATCACGAAACAACATCAGTGTTGGAATCGATTGAATATGCAACGTAGCTGCTAGCCCTTGTTGTGCTTCAGTGTCAACTTTTGCAAATTTTATGTTTGGGTGACCCTCTGAAGCTTTTTCAAAAACGGGACCAAACATTTTGCATGGCCCACACCACTCGGCCCAGAAATCAATAATGGTGATTCCTTCGCCAAGCACAGTTGCTTCAAATGTTTCTTCAGTCAGTGTGATGGTGGCCATGGTGTGTTTCCGTTCTTGCTTCTTTATGTCAACACAATGTAGCGATGTGCTATTCCACCGCGACGCGCAGTTTGGTTGACATTGCAGGATATTTGCCTTTTTTCGCCACTTTCAGCGTAACGACGCATGAAGCAGAAGCCTTGGGGGTCTTCAGTTTCGCACCCACAATAGAGCAGGGGCCAGATTCACTCCATGTCTTCTTTCCTGTCGATATGGACGAAACGAGCCACGACAGTGGCGTTTTCGAGTTCTTCTTTACTATTGATTTCTTTACCGTGAAACCTGGCCGGGCGATGAATTGCAAAAGCGCTACGGCTACTTGGCCCGTTGCTGTTTTCGTAGTGATTGCAAATGTGTAGTTGACACCATTTTTCAATCCCGTGACAACACAAAAGGTCTCAATTGTGCTGCATGTGACATTGCCAGGCGTCGAAGTGACAACATATGTAACACCGATCGACGATGTAATTGCTGGCCATGCCACAGTGACGGACTTGCTTCCCACTATTGACATTGAAGTGGCTGGAACTTCTGGTATTCCATCAGCAAGTCCTGTTGTTGTTGTTGCAGTACCCGTGCCATTTGTATTTGTTCCAGTAACCGAGACTGTGTACTGAGTACCGTTGATAAGGCCAGAAATTGTGCATGAGGTCTTCACGGTAACTGTTGATGTGCACGTGGCACCTCCCGGGGTCGCCGTTGCGGTGTATTTGGAGTCTGTACTGTCATCGGCTGCTTGCACCCACGACAGGTCAAGAGCATTGCTTTTTGTGGCAGCAACAAGCCCGGTGACTGCACCAGGGGGGCCAACCGGTGTCGCAACAACTGTCGTGGCTCTACTGCTGCCAAAACCATTGGTAGCAGTAACTGCGATGCTGTATTCCTGGTTATTGGTCAAACCGGAAATTACACATCCAGAAGTAGCCGTTGTACATGTAGCGCCGCCAGGTGTCGCAGTCACAACATACGTAAGACCAACAACGAGAGTCCATGCTGCACTAATTTGACGAGACGATGTGGTCAATGTGAGAGCAGCGACAGCATCTGGCACAACGATTGCTAGCAATTTGTTTGGAGTCTGTTGCGTACGTGCCGGAGTAGCAACGAACGGGGTGATCTTCCCAGTTGTCATATTCGCATCTAGCCATGACCACGTTTCTGTTTCCGTTGTTGAGGTAGTAACAACACCTTGCAAATATCTAGCCACAACACCAGTGACATGAGGTGCCGCCATTGACGTTCCCGATTCTATTTTGTACGGATTTGAAGTCGAAACTTGGTAATTCCAAGCTGATGTAATACTCACACCAGGTGCGTACATATCAAGACATTGTCCGTAGTTGCTCCAAGAAGGCTCAGTATCAGAACTACTGGAGGCCCCTACTGAGATCGTGCCAGGAGTTGCAGCTGGCGTTGTATTGCAGGCTGAGATACCAGAATTTCCGGCCGCTGCAACAACAACAACTCCTTCTTCCAACAACAATGCAATTTTCGCGTCGATTGCGCTCACTCGCACATCAAATCCGATACTCATATTCACCACGGCCGGTTCGCCTAATTGATGATCTGCCAATATCCAGTCAAGACCCAAAAGAACCATCGAAGTGACTCCTTGACCACACGAATTGAGAACTCGAACGGGAACTAGCGTGACGCCTTTTGCAACACCGGTTGTTGTGCCACCGACGGTTCCCGCCACGTGAGTACCATGCCCATCATTATCGGGACTTCCCACATCACTCGGCGTGCTGGTGTAATCGAATTGATCAACATCAACGGGATAAAGAGCCGGGTTGTAACCAATCTCATTCTTGCATGAACCCAATAAAGTGCGCCACGCATCTAACGTTGATTGCGATGCAGAACGATACGACCAACCGCTCGCAACGCGACCAGTAAATTCGACGTGATCTGCCTTGATACCCGAGTCAATTATGTAAGCCTTTACACCTGTGCCTGTTGCGGTGTAGGAATACGACCCCGACAAGGGCAAGTCTCTCTGATCTATTCGGTCAAGCCCCCACGACAGTGCAGTACTTACTGGCCCAACTGTTTGGATCACTTGTGTATGAGCAATTTCTTCCACCACAACAGTTGGTACGGATTCGCTACTTGACGCGTGAACAGATGCGGGCATTGCAAGTGTCAGTAACGCAGGGCACAGCAATGTAAGCGTGGCCGCAATTCGACGCATTAAACCTGAACACCTTGCATTGCGGCTGCATTCACTGTGTTCTCCATCAGGCAGGCAACGGTCATGATTCCTGTGCCGCCAGGCATCGGTGTGAGCGCACCTGCGATTCCAGTGACCGACACTGCGTCGATATCGCCGACAATTCCGGCTTCTGTTCGTGAGATGCCTACGTCAATTACCGTTGCACCAGACGCAATATGTTCTGCAGTAATTGAGCGAGCAACACCCGTTGCAGAGATAACAATGTCTGCTGTCTGACAAATTGCTGCAAGGTTCTCCGTGCGCGAATGCGCGAGCGTGACAGTGGCGTCAATACCTTTGCGTGCCAACAACACAGACAATGGAAGACCGACAAGAGTGGAACGACCAATCACGACTGCGTGTTTCCCACTTGTTGCAATTCCGTAATGCTGCAGCAAACGCAAGACGCCAAGCGGCGTACAACTGACATGGCCCGGCACGTCACGGACTAGACGGCCCAAAGATTGTTCTGTGAGTCCGTCGACATCTTTGTCGGCAGGAATCAGTCGCAACACTGCGTCAGTATCAAGATGCGAAGGAAGTGGCATCTGCACCAAGATGCCATGCACTCGCGGATCGTTCGCCAAGTGTGACACCGCAGCTTCAAGTTCGCTTTGAGTAGCAGTCGCTGCAAGTTCCACTTGCACTGATTCAATTCCGATTGACTGCGCGGTCTTGTGTTTACTGGCTACATATTTGCGACTTGGCGCATCATCACCGACCAGAACAGTGGCAAGTGAAATGTGTGGCGAACCGGCCTGTTGAATTCGCTCAGAAAGGCGTGCCAGAATCGCATCACGTGCTGGGGCTCCCGCCATAACAATGGTAGAAATCGGGGCGCCAGACATGGACAAATCGTACTTGTGGCGGGCACGAAACAATTCCCGACCAAAGTTGTCGGGTTTTGGGAATTCACCCATATCCTTGTCGAAGGCACCTACTTCAAGGAGAACATCATGACCGTACGTTTAGGCGACACCGCACCAAATTTCACAGCAGACACCACACAAGGAACCATCAACTTCCACGAGTGGTTGGGCGAGTCATGGGGCGTTCTCTTTAGCCATCCGAAGGACTTCACACCGGTCTGCACCACAGAGCTTGGCTACGTTGCTCGTATCAAGCCAGATTTCGACAAGCGCAATGTAAAAGTCATCGGACTTTCAGTTGACCCGGTTGATAGCCACGTGAAGTGGGAAGCAGACATTGCTGAGACTCAGGGCACACCAGTGAACTTCCCAATGATCGGTGACGGAGACAAGAAAGTTTCTGACTTGTACGAAATGATTCACCCAAACGCAAGTGACACCATGACCGTTCGTTCAGTGTTCATTATTGGGCCAGACAAGAAAATCAAGTTGTCACTCACCTACCCCGCATCAACTGGACGTAACTTCGACGAGATTCTTCGCGTCATTGACTCATTGCAACTGACAGCCAAATTCAAAGTGGCGACACCCGCAAACTGGGTGAACGGCGGAGACGTCATTATCGGCGCTGCAGTTTCTGATGAAGACGCAAAAACTCTGTTCCCACAAGGTTGGAAGACCGTGAAGCCATATCTTCGCGTTCTTGCACAACCTAAGTAAATCTGCCTTAGTAACATGGGGTAATGACCCCCCAGACCACGACAGTCGCTGCTTCCACCTTCTCTGCAACGAAGGTGTACGGCTCTGGTGACGACGCTGTGTATGCACTTCGCGACGTATCAGTTGATTTCTACGAAGGACAGTTCACCGCCATCATGGGCCCTAGTGGTTCTGGTAAATCAACCTTGATGCATTGCATTGCCGGCCTTGATGAACTGTCATCTGGCTCCGCAATCATTGATGGAACTGATTTGTCCACGTTGAAGGACAAAGAACTCACTGAACTTCGTCGCGAAAAAATTGGCTTTGTATTTCAGTCATACAACCTTGTTCCGACTTTGACTGCGAATGAAAATATTCGCCTACCGCTGATGTTGGGAAATAACAAGGGTGACGAAGCCTGGATTCAGAAAGTGATTGACACGGTTCATTTGCAAGATCGTTTGACTCATCGTCCGAGCGAACTATCTGGCGGACAACAACAACGTGTTGCCGTAGCGCGTGCACTTGCATCGCAGCCACGCATCATTTTTGCTGACGAGCCAACAGGAAACCTTGACTCCATCACCGGTGCAGAAATTCTTACGTTCATGCGCAAAGCAGTTGACGATCTCGGACAAACAATTGTCATGGTTACTCATGACCCTGTCGCTGCTTCATACGCAGACCGCATCATCTTTTTGGCCGACGGCCACATTGTCAATGAAATGACAGAGCCCACAGCCGATCGCGTACTTGACCTCATGAAGAACATCGGACACTAAGCCGTGTTTCGTATTGCACTCAAGGGCATCTTGGGTAGAAAAGCCCGACTGATTCTCACATCGCTTGCCGTCATTTTGGGCACTTCGTTCTTGGCAGGTACGTCAGTATTTTCTGACACCCTCAACCGCACGTTCGACAACTTGTTCACCGATGTCTTCCAAAATGTTGATTCATATGTTCGATCCGCTCAAGTAATCGAAGGTGACTTTGGAAATGAAGAACGCCAACGTATCCCTCTTGAGTTAGTTGACATCGTCAAAAAAGTTCCGGGTGTCGGCGATGCAGTGCCGGACGTACAAGCATTTGCGCGCATCATTGGTAAAGATGGAAAGCCACTTGGTTCTGACGGTCAGGGGCCACCAACTTTCGGAAGCATCGCAATGAAATTCAAGGGCGCACTGTGGACCATCTCTCAAGGTGAATGGCCCATGGGTCCAAAAGATGTTGCTCTCGATGAAGCATCAGCAAAGAACGGCAAATACGCCGTTGGCGACACGGTAAAAGTCGTTGCACAATCGGGTAGTCGTGAATTCACTCTTGTTGGTATTGCCTCATACGGAAATGTGCGTTCACCTGGAGGTGCAACATTTGCATTATTTGATCCAACAACAGCGTCAGAGTTCCTCGCAAAACCAGGCCTTTTTGATGACATTCTTGTCAGTGGTGACGGATCAAAATCTGATGCAGAACTAGCCAAAGCAATTAATGCAGCAATTCCTGCTGCGTACAAAACCGAAACATTAACGGGTGCGGAAATTACTCTCGAGACCCAAGACCAAATTGGCTCAGCACTTGATTTCTTTGGCATCTTGCTGAAGACGTTCAGTTTTATTGCACTGGGAGTTGGATGCTTCGTTATTTACAACGTCTTTTCCATTAGTGCTGCACAACGTCAACGCGAGAATGCGTTGCTTCGAGCCATCGGTGCGAGCCGGAAACAAATCACTCGCGCCATGTTGATCGAAGCAATCGTTGTTGGCCTTGTTGGTTCCATTATTGGCCTCATTGCCGGAATCGGTTTGTCCGCCGGCCTTAGTGCGCTACTGAGGGCCGTCAATATTGATATTCCTAGTGGCGGACTTGTCTTGTCACAGAACACTGTGACCTCAACCATCTTTATTGGTCTCATCGTCACAGTGCTCTCTGCCATCTTGCCTGCGCGACGAGCCGGCAAAGTTCCACCGCTAGCAGCGATGCGTGCAACGGCATTAGAAATTGCTGAGCCTGGTCGCAAACGTCTCATCACTGGACTTGCATCAATCTTTCTTGGAGTTGCAGTCGTCGTGTACGTCATCATTGGTGCAAGTAACTCACTCCTAGGAATTGGTATCTTGTTGGTCTTTATTGGCACCATCGTGCTCGGGCCAGTCATCGCACGACCCGTTGCGTTGTTCCTAGGAAGACCGGCAGCACGTTTCCGTGGCATCACCGGAACTATGGCTCGTCAGAACTCTGCACGTAACCCAAAACGCACATCACGTACCGCATCACCAGTCTTAATCGGTGTCGCGCTCGTTACCGCAGTGACGGCATTGGCCGCATCCATTAAGGGACAAATCAATGATGTTTTCGCAGCGCAATTAAAAGCCGACTACGCAATCAGCACAGATGCACGAGGCTTTGGCGGATTGAGTCCTTCCCTGGTGAATGACATCAACAAGTTGCCACAGGTAGATAGGGCGTCCGGCTTTGGATTCTTGACAGTCAAAATTGCTGACAAGGGTCAGTACCTACTCACAATTACTCCTGAGACGATTGAGGGCGTGTGGGATGTTGGACTAATTAACTCAAAATATTCAGACCTGACTGTTGACGGCATGTTTGTGTCAGAAAAAGTCGCAGCGAAGAAGGAAATTGCCGTTGGCGCTGTGATTCCGGTGACTTTTGGTGACGGTGTAGTGCGGCCTCTCACGGTTCAAGGGCTGTATACACACAATGACATTGGCGACTACTTAGCGAACAGCCATCTCACAGACGGCACTCCGATAATCATGTTCGATATGGGTGTCTATATAAAGACAAAAAGTGGCGTAAATAAGTCTGAGGTCGTTACAGCGTTAACAGCCGCAGTGAAGAAATACGGCCAAGGCACTCTGTTGACGAAACAGCAATATATCGATAAACGTTCTGGAATGGTCAACCAACTGTTGGGCCTCATCTATGGATTGCTCATGTTGTCTGTCATCATTGCATTCGTCGGAATCATCATTACGTTGCTTCTCAGTGTGTTTGAACGACAACGAGAACTTGCCTTGCTTCGAGCTGTGGGCATGACTAAATCTCAAGTGCGTACAACTGTGCGTTGGGAAAGTGTGATTACTTCCCTTCTAGGAGCCGTGCTCGGAATCATCCTAGGTATTGGACTCGGATGGGTGATTGTGTTTGCTTTACGCGACCAAGGCCTCACTTCGTTCAAATTGCCAATTGTTCCCACAATCGTGATCATGATTATGTCATTCATCGTTGGATTGTTTGCCGCTATCTACCCAGCATGGCGTGCAACACGAGTCAACATTCTTGATGCACTGAATACGAACTGACAATGACTACAACCCCGCAGATCACAGAAGAGATGCTCGCGTTTCTTCGCGAATACCACCTGGCATCGCTGACAACATTGCGCCGTGATGGTTCGCCACATGTTGTTCCCGTCGGTTTTTCGTATGATCCCGAATTGCGCCTTGTGCGCATCATTACATTTCCGTCATCAGTGAAATATAAGAACGCATTGCGTGGTGGACGAGCTGTTGTTTCACAAGTTGATGGTGGACGTTGGCTCAGCCTTGAAGGCACCGTGACTGGAACTGACGATCCCACGCGTGTTGCTGCTGCTGTCGCGGGTTATGCGGCTCGATACCGACAACCTGGGGAACGAGAAGATCGGGTATCTATTGAAATTGCTGTTGACCGGGTTTTAGGTCGCGCCTAAAACTACGAAGCGGAACGGCCGCGAAGAATATCGCTAATGAACTGTGCCCCAGCAGGGTGAGAATCCATGGTGCGTGCAATGGGGTCTGAATCATCTCGTACTGGGTACGGCTCGCAGCCCACTTGGCACCCTGGGCACCAGTACAACAATCGTGCCAATTCGCCCATTTTTGTTAATCGAATCACGTCGCCGCAGCGCACACACTTCTGACCATTACGACCATAGACAGCTAAGCCTCCTGGTACATCAGGAGCAGTAATTCGCACTGGTGAATACTGATTCGCTCGCAATTGTGCAGCTGATGTCAACACAAGATCAAGACATGTTGACTGCGGTACATCAGAAACTTTTGCCCACGGATGAACACCACATGCCCACAACACTTCACACCGATACACATTGCCAACTCCGCCCATCACGCGAGAGTCAAGCATTGCATCGGCAATTGTCGTGTTGGGTTTGTCATAGTGAAAAAGACGCGCTGCGCATTCGTGTAAATCTGCTTCAAGATTTGTTAAGTCTGGGCCGCGCCTTCCGGCACGCGGGTGCCGTGTCTGATCAAACTCACGATACGTCTCAACAGTGGGGACTCTGAAGGCAACGGCTATCCACTCTTCGGTTTCAATAATGACGCGCGCTAAATGTCGGCGTGTACGCCACTTTTGTCCACGATGATACAAATGCCACTTGCCACGGAAACCCATTTGTGTGTGAAGGACGATGCCGTCGTCAAAAACTATCTCAACATGTTTGCCATGACTGACAACACTTTCAACTGCAGAACCTAATTGCGGAACAGGGCCGTCAAGACGTGGAGCCTCAAATCGGGAGATGGTTTTACCTACTAATGCCGTACGCAACGCTGCGGCTGCTCGATAGTTGGTGTCGCCCTCTGGCACACACCAAATCTAGTTCAGGGAAGTTGACCCACTGAGGCAAGCGCTAAACGAATAAGCCGGTCATGACCGCTTGTCATGTCGAGAATCACATCGTCGCTCACTGCTTCTTTAGGAGTGAACCACGCGAGATCGAGAGCTTGCTGACTTGGCTGGCACTCGCCTGTCACTGGAACTACGTAGGCCAAACTGACTGCGTGGTGGCGAGGATCATAAAACCCAGAGACTGACGGGTCTTGGAAGTACTCGATGACAGTGAATGGGGCCGGCTCTGGTGGAATACGAGGCAGAGCAAGTGGCCCGAGGTCTTTTTCGAGGTGGCGCATGAGGGCATCACGGATGCGCTCATTCAGCATGACGCGGCCTGACACGACCATACGGCTGATACTGCCGTCAGCTGCTTGGCGCAACAGCATTCCGATATGGGTGACTTCACCATCGGGGTTGACCCGTACGGGCACCGCATCGACATAGATGATGGGAACTTGGTTACGAACCTGTGCGATGTCCTCAGGAGACAGCCATGCGTTCTGAGTATCTGTTTTCTGGTCGCTCACGCCACCACATTACTACGCTGCGCCCTTTCAGAACTTGAGCCTGAGAGAATTCCCGACCTAATTCAGCCATTAGTGGCAGTGGTACCGTGTCATTCGTACGCCGAACACAAGGGGAATCACCATGGCTATCAAAGTTGCAAAATTTCGCGATGTCGCAAACGGAACACAAGCTGGGCAGTTCGCTGTCGGCGATCATGCTTCAGTTAATTCGCTCAATGAGCTTGAGT
>JBAXUC010000046.1:0-9898 GCA_037129855.1 Actinomycetota bacterium
GTGCAGTCTTGATGCGCTTGCTATGAATGCAGAGTGGTCAGACAATGTGGTGGCAGCAGCGCTTGATGCGCGTCGCGGCGAAGTGTATTGGTCGTTGTATCGCATGCGCGGAGTAGGGGTGGAGCCACTTCGGTTAACTGAACCTGCGGTGTCATCACCAGGAGACATGGCGGTTCACCTTGCAGACCGCGGTGAAGACATTACGTGTGTGGGTACTGGTTTTATTCGTCACGCCGCATTGTTTGAAGATGTGCCGTGGGCATTGATGGCTGGCGAACCACATGCTTTTCCAACAGCGCAAAAGGTCGTAGTTCTTGCATCTCACCGCATTGCAGCAGATGACACAGTTCAGGCAGGCGAGATCTCGCCAATGTATTTGCGCGCACCAGACGCGGAAATCAATTGGCTCACACGAGAGGCCGCACAATGAATTTCCTTCGTGAACGCATGACTGATGCATTAACCACCGAAACAATGCGCCGCCGCCATCTTCGTCGAGTGATGGAGATTGAGGAAGGGCTATACCCACGCCCATGGACTCACCGCACATTTGTTACTGAGCTTTCGCTCATGCGTGAAGGTGCTCGGTATTACCTGGTCGCGTATGTCGGAGATGTTCTTGTCGGATATGGCGGGCTGATGTTTAGTGGCGACGACGCTCACGTTACGAACGTCGCGGTAGATCCTGATTGGCAAGGCCGTGGCGTTGCTACAGAAATCATGCTTGATCTTGTGATACTTGCACGTGACCGTGGATGTTTGGCAATGACTCTTGAAGTGCGTCATACAAATACTGCAGCGCAGCAGTTGTACAGGCGTTTTGGTTTTGTGCCTGCAGGGATTCGCAAGAAGTATTACGAAAATAAGGACGATGCCATTATTATGTGGGCACACGGCATTGATACGCCAGAATTCTCAGAACGCATTCGTCTGATTGAATCGAGACGACCATGACCTCTCATGTAGTGAACGAATCAACCGTTGTTTTGGCAATTGAAACAAGTTGTGATGAAACAGCCGCATCAGTAGTGATGGGTGGAAACGACATCTTGTCGTCCATCGTCTCTAGCCAGATAGAAATTCATGCGCGATTCGGCGGTGTGGTGCCTGAGGTTGCAAGTCGTGCACACCTGGAAGCGCTAATTCCAGTTGTCAACGCCGCAATCACAGAAGCAGGCATCGTGCCGTCGCGTATTGATGTCGTGGCTGCCACTGCTGGCCCTGGCCTGATTGGTGCATTGCTCGTTGGTGTATCGGCAGCAAAGTCTCTTGCGCTTGTGTGGGACAAACCATTTGTTGGCGTCAACCATTTAGAAGCTCACTTGTATGCGGGGCTTCTCGATGATCCCACATTGCAGTTTCCATTAGTCGTACTTCTGGTTTCTGGTGGTCACACCATGATTATTGAAATGCGCGGCCATGGCGATTACGTGATCATGGGTCGCACTATTGATGATGCAGCTGGCGAGGCGTACGACAAAGTCGCACGGTATTTGCAACTGGGTTATCCGGGCGGTCCAGCAATTGACAAGATTGCGCCAAGCGGAAACCCTCATGCAGTTGAGTTCCCACGCGCCATGATGCACGACGGTCTTGATGTGTCATTTAGTGGGTTGAAGACTTCAGTCATTAACTATGTAAAGAAGAACCCGGGTGTCTCTAATGTTGACATTGCTGCTTCTTTTCAAGCTGCTGTTGTTGATGTGTTGTGTGCAAAAACCATTCGTGCTGCACAAAAAGTTGGTGCAAAAGGAATCGTGTTGGGCGGGGGAGTATCCGCCAACTCATTGTTGCGCTCAGAAATGACAGCGCGTGGTGCAGCTGCTGGTTTCTCAGTTGCATTACCTAGTCGGGACATGTGTACGGACAATGCAGCCATGATTGCTGCTGCTGCGTGCCACAGACTTGCGTCTGACGGCCCAACCAGCTTGTCGTGTGGTGCGTACCCGAATCTCAAACTTGATGCGGTACCTCGATGACGCGCTTGCCCCTTGTCCTTCGTGGCAGAGAGTTTCCTATCCCCGTGGTGCTTGCGCCGATGGCGGGTGTCACCAATATTCCTTTTCGGGCACAGTGCCGTACGTTCGGGCCTGATCTTGTTTATGTCAGTGAAATGGTGATGGCTGTCGCTCTTGTTCATGGCAATGAACGAACTAAGAAGATGGTGGCATTCGGCCCCGATGAAGATTTCCGAAGTTTGCAGATTTACGGAAGCGACCCTGACTTTGTTGGCAAGGCTGTCCGTGCATTATGTGAACAAGATATTGCAGACCACATTGATATGAACTTTGGTTGCCCTGCAACGAAAGTCACTCGCAAAGGTGGTGGCGCAGCTGTTCCAGTAAAGCGCAATCTGACTCGCGCAATCATGGCTGCAGCAGTGAAAGCAGCTGAGCCTTTTGGTGTCCCCATTACATGTAAGTTCCGCATTGGCATCAATGACAACATCACAACATTTCTTGATACTGGAAAAATTGCTGAAGATGAAGGCATTGCAATGATTGCGTTGCATGCACGTACTGCCGAACAGCACTATGCAGGCCATTCGCATTGGGAAAAGATTGCTGAACTCAAACAAGCCGTTACCAGTATTCCTGTTTTTGGTAATGGCGATATTTGGGAAGCACATGATGCCATCGACATGATGGAACAGACCGGGTGTGACGGCGTTGTTGTGGGGCGCGGATGCCTTGGTAAGCCATGGTTGTTTCGTGATCTTGTTGATGCATTCAGCGGTCGAGAAGTGCAAGCATCACCGAATCTTGGATTTGTCTTGAACGTTATGCAGGAACACGCACAAGGCCTGATGGAAATCATGGGACCTGATTACGGCATTCGCAATTTCCGCAAACATTGCGGTTGGTATCTCACTGGGTATCCAGTTGGTTCCGAAGTGCGCAGATCATTTGCCACAGTGTCAACATTTGAGCAGTTGCTAGAAATCTCATCAGAACTTGATCATGCAATGACACTTCTTCCCGGTGGCGAACGCTTTACGCGTGGACATACCAACGGCCCCATCAAAGTTGTGTTGCCCGAGGGCTACCTAGATAATCGCGATGATCTGACCGTGCCAGACGATGGTCACGACATGGCATTAAGCGGCGGCTAAAGAAGTTTCGACAGTGCAACTGCCACAGCAACCGTCACGGCGTTCATAGCGATCATGGTCGTGATCAACCATTTCGTTTGCTCGTGGATTAGCTTGCGTACACCGACTTCAATTGTCAACTGAAGATTGAGCATGTCGCCCTTGAGTTCATCACGTAGATGTTGCAGGTCAGTTTTGGTGGCGACGTCGGCCCAGCCGACGGGAGGAAGAAGTTCCATAAGTGTGTCTGCTGCCTCCTCATTCAGAATCTGGCCTATCGCGGTCCGTAGTTGAAATCTAGACGCTTCAGTGATGCTCATGTCAATGATGTGTGCGGGCGTCGTAGAGTTCTGGAATGGAATCTAAGAGTTTCGTCGTGCTCGCATCACGTTCACCACGCCGCGTTGAACTGTTGAAGCAATTAGTTGCCGACTTCACTGTGGTGCCAGCCGATATTGATGAAACACCTCACACACACGAAGACCCCGTTTCATATGTAAAACGCCTTGCGCTTGAGAAAGCTCGCGCCGTATATATGGTGAGCGATACTCATGCCACCGTGATTGGCGCAGACACCACTGTTGATCTCGATGGGCACATATTTGGTCAGCCTGTCGACGACGACGATGCCCGCCTCATGTTGCGTCGCCTCAGCGGGGCCACCCATCAGGTCCATACAGGGGTGGCGGTTGTCAGTGCCACAGGGGAACAGATCGAGGTCGTCAGTTCTAGCGTCACCTTTCTCGATCTTCGGCCAGGGATGATCGAGTGGTACATCGGCACAGGCGAATCTGTCGGGAAGGCGGGTTCCTATGCCATTCAAGGCCACGGCAGTGCCTTAGTGGCCTCGTCGGCCGGATCCATGACCAATATCATTGGCCTTCCCCTGGAAGAGACCGCCCGGCTACTCGGAGTTCCGGCTCCGAAATAGGACACCGAAACGGGTCTGGCGTTGCTAAGGCGGCCCGCTAGTCCGTATCATTAGCAGTCGCACTCCTCGAGTGCTAATCCCCGGACCGGGTCACCGGTCCTACTTCTCGGAGGAACATTATGAACCTGAAGCCACTCGATGACCGCATCGTTGTCAAGCCAAGCGAAGCAGAGCAGACCACTGCTTCTGGTCTCGTCATTCCAGACACAGCAAAAGAAAAGCCACAGCAGGGCACAGTGCTCGCAGTAGGCCCGGGTCGCTGGAGCGACGATGAAGGCAAGCATTTCGCACTCGACGTCAAAGTTGGCGATGTTGTTCTGTACAGCAAGTACGGCGGCACAGAAGTAACACATGGTGGAGACGATCTTTTGATCCTCACCAGCCGTGACGTTCTTGCAATCGTTGGAAAGTAGTCCACACAATGGCTAAGCAATTGAAATTTGGCGACGAAGCTCGCCGCGCACTTGAAGCAGGAGTCAACAAGTTGGCTGATGCTGTCAAAGTGACGCTCGGACCTAAGGGACGCAACGTTGTCCTCGACAAAAAATTCGGTGCACCCACCATCACTAACGACGGTGTGTCCATTGCAAAAGAAGTCGAACTCGACGATCCATTCGAAAACATGGGTGCGCAACTTGTTAAAGAAGTAGCAACCAAGACCAATGATGTTGCCGGTGACGGAACAACAACAGCAACAGTTCTTGCTCAGGCAATGGTGCAACACGGCATGCGCAACGTCGCTGCTGGTGCAAACCCGATGGGTTTGAAGCGCGGCATGGAAAAAGCAGTTGCTGCAGCAGTTGAGTCAATCAAGGGTCAGTCAAAAGAAGTTGACGATAAGGGCGACATCGCCAGCGTTGCAACAATTTCTGCAGCTGATGCAACTATTGGTGGCGTTATCGCTGATGCAATCGACAAAGTCGGCAAAGACGGCGTTGTCACAGTAGAAGAAAGCAATACTTTCGGTATCGAGCTTGAATTCACTGAGGGAATGCAATTCGACAAGGGTTACTTGTCGCCATACTTCGTTACAGATCAAGAGCGTCAAGAAGCAGTTATCGAAGAGCCGTACATCTTGTACTACGCATCAAAGATTTCTTCAGTCCAGTCATTGTTGCCAGCTCTCGAAGCTGTCATGAAGACAGGCCGTGCGCTTCTTATCATCGCTGAAGATGTTGAAGGTGAAGCTTTGGCAACACTTGTTGTCAACAAGATCCGCGGAACATTTAACTCAACAGCAGTGAAAGCTCCTGGTTTTGGTGACCGTCGTAAAGCAATGTTGCAAGACATGGCAGTCCTTACTGGTGGCCAAGTCATCAGCGAAGAAGTTGGCCTCAAGCTTGAGAACGTCACACTTGATTTGTTGGGACGCGCAAAGCGCATCATCATCACCAAAGACGCAACCACCATCGTTGATGGTGCTGGCGACAAGGCAGAAGTTGCTGGCCGCATTAGCCAGATCAAAGCCGAAATCGACAATACTGATTCCGATTGGGACCGTGAAAAGCTTCAAGAGCGCCTAGCCAAGTTGGCCGGCGGTGTTGCAGTTATCAAGGTTGGCGCTGCTACCGAAGTAGAACTCAAAGAGAAGAAGCACCGCATCGAAGATGCAGTGTCAGCAACTCGTGCAGCAATCGAAGAGGGCGTGGTCGCCGGTGGCGGTACAGCACTTCTTCGTACGCGTGCAGCTGTTCTCAAAGTTGTTCAGAGCCTTGAAGGTGACGAAGCTACTGGTGCTCGCACTGTGTACGAAGCACTTGTTGCTCCGGCTAAGCACATTGCAGATAACGCTGGCATGGAAGGTTCCGTTGTTGTACAGCGCGTTGAATCTGAAAAAGGAAACATTGGTCTCAATGCTGCAACAGGCGAGTACGTCGACCTTGTTGCTGCTGGAATCATTGACCCTGCGAAAGTCACGCGCGCTGCATTGCAGAACGCAGCTTCTATTGCTTCATTAGTAATGACCACCGAGTGTCTTGTGGCTGATAAGCCTGACAAGAACGCCCCATCAATGGGTGGCGGCGGAATGCCCGGTGGAATGGGAATGATGTAATTCCCCTTTCGGAATAAAAACATTTCAGGGTGTGTTACACCCAGAGCCTCCCGTTGATGGCCCGGACCGCTTGGTCCGGGCCATCAATATTTCTACGGCGTACTCTGTACTTCATGAAACAACGCACCAAAGGCATGTGGCTAGTGCAGCTGTGTGAATATGTCATTGGTTTCGCACTTGCCATGTCGGCAACTCATTCCGAGCGACCTGCAACTCTCTCGGTCTTTGCAGTTGCCATCATCATGAATGCTGCTATTTCTGATGGGTTACTCGCCGCATTCCATTTCTTGCGACCACATACCCACAGAGCAGTGGGCGTAGGTATTGCCCTCAGTGCTGTCTTAGTGGCGGCTATTGCTTCATTAGATCTCACGTCTCGCCTCACACTTGTCGTTGCAGCGCTGACACAGGGCTTTGTGTCGGTACGCTTCGGGCATGGCTTTCGAACGACCAGCACCAGACCTGACTAAATTAATCACCGCATGGGACGCTTTTGAAAAAGGCGAAGAGATGCCAGGTCGCGTTCTCGCCAACTTAAAGACAGCTGGACTCGCTGAAATTCTTGCTGAACTTAAATCATCTGGCTGGACTCCTACAGCATCGTGAGTCAACGACGCGGAGGTAATCAAAACATCCCGCGCCCCGACAATTGGCGTCTCGGCGAACATCCTGAATGGATGAGTCGTGATTTTTCTGTCTTGAACGACATGGAAGAAATCAGCCGCCGTCTTCATCTCCATGTTGCGACAGACCAGCCAGCAAATCTTGACTTGAATCAAGAATGGGTTGCATCGTCTCGACCTTCAGCTGTTTTGATTCCATTGCTCGCAACGAATGATGGTCCGTCGGTTTTACTCACTCGCAGAGCAGATCACTTACGTAGTCACAAAGGTGAAATCTCTTTTCCAGGTGGCCGCATGGAAGTGAATGAAACTCCGCACCAGACTGCACTGCGTGAAGCTCATGAAGAAGTGGCCTTGCCGCACGAGGTGGTCACCATCATCGGAACACTTGAACCGATAGCCACATTTGTTAGCAACAGTCACATCACGCCAGTCGTGGCATTGGTCGCTGGCGAACCTGCGCTGCGTGCAGACCCTGGTGAAGTAGCGCGCATTATGACAGTGCCTTTACACAACCTTGCGCGCCCAGACACGTACCGCAACGAGTGGTGGTCAACAGAGCGCGGTGAGATCAATATTCATTTCTTTGAATTAGATGATGAAACGGTGTGGGGTGCAACGGGGCGACTGCTGCACCAACTGATAGACGCCATCACAACCCCGTGAACTAGGGCTTGCCAAAACGGCGTACCGCTCGAAAGAATGTTTCGGCCCACGCCAAACACTGCGTGTGAGTAATGGCATCACGAGATATGCAACTGTTTCGCATGTCTGCACGAAAGCGTTCGTCTAGACGTAGTCGAAGTGCCTCGCTCCATAATCGACCGTTTTTGAAACGACTCAAATTGCGGTAACCAAAATCATGCCGGCGACACGCGTTGTAGAAATCAAAACTGCGGCCAGTGCTTTGCACGACTGGTGCAGAGCACCCATCGCTTTCCCAATCAAGACGTGTGTCGCGCAAAGGTGAATCGGCTATTGCAATGAAGGCCGGCAAGGAAGTACGAAATGACAGAGTTTCAGCGACCGATTGGGCAGAGGGAAGAGGGGTTACCGAGAGTCCCGCGGCAACAACGAGAGAACACATGAATGCCATGCGCACCTCCTTTCCTCACAATGTGTGCGCACCAGAGGTGGGAATGGAATTGAGGTTTGACTATTTGCGGATTGTTTTGAGCAGTAGAGCCATCTCTACGGCGCCAATGGCTGCTTCATCACCCTTGTTATCAATGCCTGGGCCACTGCGGTCAAGGGCTTGCTGTTCAGTGTTTAACGTGAGAACTCCGAACATCACGGGTACGCCAGTTGACATCTGTGCTTCCTGAACTCCACGAGTCGCTGCTTCACAGACATATTCAAAATGTGGTGTGTCACCACGGATGACAGTGCCCAGACAAATGATGGCGTCGACAGTTCCGCTCTCGGCCAGAACCTTTGCAGCGAGTGGCACTTCAAACGCACCAGGAACCCAATGTTCCACGATGTCGTTATCGGCAACACCACAACGTTCAAGCCCGCGCAATGCTCCATCTCGCAGTGCAGTCACGATGTGATCATTGAATCGGGCAGACACGATGCCGATGCGAAGTCCATTTCCATTGAGTTCGGGCATTGCGCCACTTGAACCTGCTCGTGTCATTTGCCTTCTCCTTGCCCGTCGTGCATATCAATATGGTGACCCATGCGCTCGCGCTTTGTGCGCAAGTACGCCTCGTTCTCTGGTGTCGGAATGGTGTTCAGCGATACGCGTTCCACAACAGTGAGACCGTAGCCGCCTAGACCGCCGTACTTTGCAGGGTTGTTTGTCATCAGTTTGAGTTCGCGTACACCGAGGTCAGCAAGTATTTGTGCACCGATGCCGTATTCACGACTATCAATAGGTAATCCCAATTCAGTATTCGCATCGACTGTGTCGAAACCCTCGTCTTGCAATGAGTACGCACGAATCTTGTGGCCGATACCGATTCCGCGACCTTCGTGACCGCGTAAGTACACAATGACGCCGGCGCCTGCTTCATCAACCATCTGCATTGCAGTTTCTAATTGTGGACCGCAATCGCAACGACGTGAACCAAAGACATCGCCTGTGAGACATTCGCTGTGCACACGAACCAGAATTGGTTCTTCACCTGTGATTGTTCCCTTGACAAATGCAAGGTGCTCAATGTTGTCAATGGTGCTCTTATATGCCACACAAGTGAAAGTGCCAAACTCTGTAGGAACAGATGCTTCACCCATTCGTTCCACCAGGCGCTCATTGTGGCGGCGGTATTCAATGAGCTGTGCAATCGATGACAACACCAAATTATGTTCCGCACAGAACTTGCGTAGGTCTGGCAAACGCATCATTGTGCCGTCATCGTTCTGAATTTCACAAATAATTGCTGCAGGTTGGCACCCAGCCAATCGTGCCAAGTCAACGCCGGCTTCCGTATGACCTGCGCGCTTCAGTACGCCACCGTTACGTGCGCGCAACGGAAATATATGACCAGGGCGAGCAAACGACTTGAAAGACAACGTGGGGTCTGACAATCCGCGCAGTGTTGCTGCACGATCTGCTGCACTGATACCCGTGGTTGTTCCTTCAATGATGTCAACAGTGTCTGTAAATGCGGTGCGCTGACTTTCTGTGTTCTGTTCCACCATTAGTGGAAGACGCAATTCATCACAGCGCTCATCTGTCAACGGTGCACACACCACGCCAGTTGAGTATCGCACGATGAATGCAAGTTTCTCTGCTGAAGCAAACTCGGCAGCCATGATGAAGTCGCCTTCATTTTCACGGTCTTCGTCATCAACCATGACAACAATCTCTCCGCGAGCAATTGCTGCAATTACATCTTCAATGGGGGCAAGGGTGGAATCACTCATGATGTTCCTACTTTCTTTCGTATGGGGTCTAAAACGATTTCTATATCTGCACCAAGTGCAGTGGCTGATATCAATGTGCAATCAGACAAGGGGAGTGCATCATCTCCGACAAAAACTCCTGGTGCACTGTCGCTACCGCTCACAATGGGCGCAACATGAAACACGTACCTATTGATCAGGCCTTGTTCATGGAATGCAGTGGCAACTGTTGGGCCGCCCTCTACCATTAGTTGCAGAACGCCATCTGCTCCTAATGAATCAAGCAGGTCTTCAAGGCTTCCGCTCCACACATCACATGGTTGCACTTTTGCCGTTGCAGATACTGCGCC
>JBAXUC010000047.1:0-9804 GCA_037129855.1 Actinomycetota bacterium
CAGAATGGGAATGGCCACGAGTGCGGTGCGAGATTTACGTTGAGCGCGAGAGCCAAAAGGGCATGGTGATTGGCAAGGGCGGGGAATTGCTGAAACAAGTAGGTATCGCCGTTCGTGCTCAAATGCCAGAGGGTGTATTTATCGAGCTTCATGTGGTTGTCGACAAGGACTGGCAACAGCACGCTGATCGACTGGAAAGATTCGGCTACTAGTTAGTCCTATTGCGCAGCGGTGATGTCGCGCAGGAACTGTTCAATTTCGGCCCGATCGCGAGTGCGCGTCATTGGCGGCAAGGCAGCAATGAGGGTCTTCCAGTAACCGGCAGTTGCTAAGCGACGGTCGAGAACAGCAACCACTCCTTTGTCCTCAGCGGTGCGGATGAGGCGACCAGCAGCTTGTGCCAGTGACGTAGCTGCGATGGGCAGGTCGATCTGACCGAACGAGGTATCTCGACCAACAGCTTCGCGACGTGCTTCAAGTAGCGGGTCATCAGGGCGCGGAAACGGCAACTTGTCGAGGACGACTAGTGACAAGGTTCGGCCAGGAAGGTCGATGCCTTGAAAAAATGCCTGCGAGGCAAAAATGCAGGAACTCTCGTCGGCCATGAACATTTCAATGAGTTTCTGTCGCGGATAATCGGCAGGACTGAGAATGGGCACACTCAGACGTTCTCTCATGGCTGCTGTTGCAGCGTGTAGTGCCTTGTTGCTTGTGAAGAGCGCCAAGGTACGACCACCGGCCGCGGAAATAAGCGCTTCAAGTTCGTCGTGGACGAATTCGGTGAAGTTTGGAGCATTGCGATCAGGGAAAGTGGGCGAGCAATAGAGGCGTGAGTTGCGTTCGTAGTCAAACGGGCTCTCAACGGAAAGAATTTCAGTGCCCTCAAGTGGCAGACCGACCCGTTCTGGAAGTGAAGCAGGAATGGTCGCACTGGTAAGGACGGCTGCAACATTTCCCCATACGGAACCGGCCATCACATCGCCCACGTGTAAAGGACTGATGCGTAATTGTGGACGATCTGGTGAACCTTCTACGTATGCGACATAACCCTGAATAGTGCCGAGCGCGAGGTCGAGAGCTTCTGCGAGTCGTGTGGCTTGAGTTTGGGCCCTGTAACTCTTTTGTTGAGTTGATTCGTTATCTGTCGTGATGCCACGCAACGCGCCAAGAATTGAGTTGATTTCGATGCGTGCTAATGCAAGTGGTTCTGTCACTGATGTTGGCATTGGATTAGAAAGTCGCAATCCGGCCATGGGAGTAAGAGCCTGCGTGAGACGTACTCCCTGGGATTCGAGAGCACTAGTAACGGTGGGGTCTGCAATGACCTTGCGCACGGCAGATGCAAGAGAGGTGAAGCGACCCGAACCGAGTTGCACGCCAACTGTGTCGCTCATGACAGATTCCAATTGGTGAGCCTCATCAAAGATGACTACTTCGTGTTCGGGAAGGAGTGAACCGCCACTAGCAATATGAAGCCCGTAGATGTGTAGGTTGACAACGATCACATCGGCTGCTGCTGCTGCATCGCGGGCCTTCTCGGCAAAGCAATCATTTCCCACTGGGCATTTTTGTTTTCCTGGACACTCGTCACTACTTACCGAGACCGCAATGCGAGCTCGCTCACTTGGAACCCTTGGTAATTCTTCAAAGTCGCCCGTTCGAGTTTTGCCGGCCCACGTGACGATCGTTTCGATTTCGCGCTTGGTAGGACCAGACACTTCTTCGAATTCCAACTGTCCTGCAGTTTCACTGAGTTCATTGATGCGTTGACGGCAGACATAGTTGTTGCGACCCTTGATGACAGCCCAGGAAAAATCCATACCAAGATGCTTTGACAGCAGCGGAAGGTCATTGCGATTCAATTGATCCTGTAGTGCTTTTGTTGCAGTGGCAACGACAGTCTTTTTCCCGTTGAGAAGAGCAGGAACGAGATACCCGAGTGACTTTCCGGTTCCGGTTCCGGCTTGCACAATGATTGAGCGGCCTGCGGCGAGAGTTTCGGCGATGGCATATGCCATGTCAATTTGGCCTTGACGCTCTTCGGCTCCTTCGAACGACGATGTGACAGTGCGCAGGGCTTCAATGGATGCGGTGCCAGCAAGAGAGCGACTCATGAGGTGACGCCATTGGCGTATGCCGCAAGAGCGAGATCAAGCTCGGCGGCATCAAAATCGGGCCATGTACGTTCGGTAAAAAACACCTGACTCCCGGTGATTTGCCACAACATAAAATTTGAAATTCGAGACTCCCCAGAGGTACGCACCAAAAGGTCTACGGCCGGCATGGAATTGTCGTACAAGTTCTGCGTAATGCTGTCTGCTGTAACAGGGCCATCAGCCATGGCGCGTTGTGAGGCTCGAACTAATTCTGCTCGACTTCCGTAATCAAAAGCCACCGTGACGACAAGACCTGTGTTGTTTTCAGTATCTGCAATTGCTTTGCGAATGGCTTTTTGAACATAGACGGGTGTTCGAGCGCCAGTTTCGTCAAAGGGGCGCCCAATCCAACGGGTGCGCGCATTGTTTTCATTCATTTCATTGATGCGACCGAATAGCTTGCGGTGGAGAGACAAAATATGGCGTACCTCGGTGCGAGGGCGTACCCAGTTTTCCGTGGAGAAACCGAACACAGTGAGCCATCCGACGGATCGATGTGCACATGCCCGAACTACGCCGGCAAGAGCTTCTTCTCCGGCAGTATGGCCGTCTGTGCGCGGCAGTCCTTTACGGCTGGCCCAACGTCCATTGCCATCCATAATGCAGGCCACGTGGATTGGTAGGGGCGGAGCAGAGACATTCATGGCATCTGCACCCTAGTTTCTCCGTGTGCCACATTGCCGTGCAACAGGTTGTGAGGCGGGTGCGTGGGAGACTGTTGCGTGCCCCATAGTGTTTCGCCACCATTCCCCGGACTTGATCATGTGGTCGTTTCAGGTGGTACCCCTGCTCAATGGGCTGTGATGTCGACTGCTGATTGGACGCAACGTCTTGATGCTCTGGCAGCCGGGGTGAAGAGCAGTGGAGCGCACTGGGTCACCTTGTTGCCACATCACGGGAGTGAATTATCTGCAGATGAAGCAGTGAAATTTTCAGATTTACTTCTGCAGACGGGCAAAGTGGCACTGGAAGATGTTGGATACAGCGAGCGGTATGTATGGCATCGCTCTGCACAGCAAAGCATCATCGTTGATCCGTCATCAGATGGACATCGTCGGTTTGCATCTGTCGTTGAATCAATGCGTGAACACGGAGTCGACCCTGACTCGGTTGACGAAGAAACATTGACCCAAGCAATTTTGGCACCTGCAACGCAAGATGCAGATTTGGTGCTCGTTCTAGGGCCTCCTGATCGGATGCCGGAGTCCATGGTCTGGGAATTGGCGTATTGCGAAATTGTTTTTATTGATCTGGATTGGTCTGCGTTTACTGCTAACCATTTAGAACTTGCCATTGATGATTTCAATCGACGGCATCGGCGTTTTGGCGGGCTCGATTCGTGAGCACGTATCGTGACAACGCTGTCGTATTGGGTTCATATAAGTTTGGCGAAGCTGACCGAGTAGTAGTTCTGCTGACACAAGAGCACGGCAAGGTTCGAGCAGTTGCAAAGGGTGTGCGTAAAACTAAATCATCAATCGGTGCGCGATTAGAACCGATGAGTCATGTTGATGTGTCTCTTAGATCAGGTAAAGACTTAGACACAGTTTCCGAAGTGCGACTTCTGCACACTCATTCTGCGCTTCGCACTGACTTTGATCGACTTAATCAAGGGCTGTCGATGTTGGAAGCAATCAATAAGTTGACTCCCGACAGAGAGCCTGTGCCGCATTTGTATGATGTTCTGTCTCGGGCTTTACATGCGCTCAACGAAAGGCATTCGCCATTGATGTTGGGTGCCTTTTATTGGCGTCTTTTGACTATTGAAGGCCATGGTCCTCAGATTGACTCATGTGTTCGTTGTGGCGAGACCGGAAATATTGTTTCTTTTGATGTACTGGAAGGCGGGGGCCATTGCGCCGCGTGTCGATCTGGCGTTCCTATTTCGTCCCAGGCACTCGATATTTTGCGAATGGTGCTCGGCGGTCGGATGAATGAAGCGCTTGCGCTGCCAGAGTCCCCTGCGGTACATGAAGTCAGTCAATTGGCGATGGAAGCTATGGAATCTCATCTTGAACGACGACTACGAAGCCTCGGAGTGTTCGACCGTCACTTGTAGGCTGAGAGGCTATGCCAGCTAAAGATCTCGATCAGATTGTCAATCTGTGTAAGCGCCGCGGATTCGTTTTTCCTAGTGCTGAAATTTATGGAGGTTTTCGCTCGTCGTATGACTACGGTCCATTGGGGTCGTTGATGCTGCGTAACGTCAAAGAAGCGTGGGTTCGCACCATGGTGCAGCAACGCGATGACACTGTTCTTATCGACGCTGCCATCCTTGGCCCGCCACAAATTTTTGAAGCGTCCGGCCACTTAGAGAACTTTTCTGACCCTCTTGTTGATTGCACCGTATGCAAGAGACGTTTCCGTGAGGACCACATAGAGACTCGTGATTGCCCGCAGGGGATGAAGGGATGTGCCTTTACCGAGTCACGTGCCTTCAACTTGATGTTCAAGACTACTGCTGGCCCTGTTGAAGGATCTGGTGCAGATGTGTATCTTCGCCCGGAGACTGCACAAGGAATGTTCTTGAATTTCTCGAATGTGTTGCAAACGAGTCGTAAGCGTCCACCGTTTGGTATTGCACAAGTAGGAAAGAGTTTCCGTAACGAAATTACGCCAGGAAACTTCATCTTCCGTACTCGCGAGTTTGAACAAATGGAAATGGAGTTCTTCGTTCCGCCAGCTGATGGTCCGAAGTGGTACGAGTATTGGTGCAAGGCACGTCTTGAGTGGTACATCGAACTGGGCATTCCTGCAGAGATGTTGCGCATTCGTGCACATGATGCTGATGAGTTGTCTCACTATTCGGCCGGCACCAGTGATGTTGAATTTTTATTCCCATGGGGGTGGGGGGAATTGGAAGGAATCGCACAACGTACTGACTTCGATCTCACTCAACATTCCAATGCTTCAGGGCAGAAGCTCGACTTCTTTGATCAGGCCACGAATGAACGGTATATCCCGTACGTTGTTGAGCCAGCTGCAGGTGCGAACCGCACAATGGCTGCGTTCCTTTTGGCTGCATATGACGAAGATATTGTCAACGACGAACCTCGCACAGTTCTCCGGCTACACCCACGCCTTGCCCCATACAAGGTGGCAGTCTTGCCTTTGTCAAAGAAAGATACGTTGACCCCGCATGCTCGTGAGATTTACGGAACCTTGTCTCAGCGATATATGTGTGATTACGACGAAACCCAAGCCATTGGTCGCAGATATCGTCGGCAAGACGAAATTGGTACGCCGTTGTGTGTAACGGTCGACTTCGACTCCTTGGAGGACAATGCCGTCACAATTCGTCATCGTGACTCAACTGAACAAGTGCGAGTGTCAATCTCGAGCCTGCTGTCAGAAGTCACGTCGATCCTTGGCTTTTAGCCTGGCGAGGGTGGCGTGTAATATCGCCACATCAGATCGGCATAAAGCCAGAAAGAATGGTCCATCATGAGCACAGTCGCATTGCTAGCAAAACTTCCCGCAGCTGAGGGAAAAGGTGCCGAACTCGCTGAAGCATTTAAGGCAGCATTCGAGCATGTCAACAAAGAAGCCGGCACACGTATGTATGTGCTTCATGCTGATGCCACAAATGCAGACATTTTGTGGATCTATGAAATTTACGAAAACCAAGATGCAATGAATGCTCACATGTCTGCTGATTGGTTCGGACCTTTCGGTAAGTCCCTGGCACCATTTATGGGTGGACGTCCAGAGATGTTTTTCCTCACACCACTTGGCGGCAAGGGCCTCTAACCCGTCACGTACGAGTGCAGAATTGACATGACGCGCACGTATCTGGACGACATTGTTGCGTGGCATCGCCAGCGCGCACTAAACGACACTCGTTCGTTTACTGATTTGCTTTCAGAAGCAAAGAGTTGCGTTCCTACGCGCGGGTTCGTTTCAAGTATTCGTGAAACACCGCATCTGGCTGTTATCGCTGAGATCAAACGCAAATCGCCCTCTAAGGGTAACTTGAATGCAAGTTTGGATCCTGCCTCGTTGGCACAGCAGTACCAACGAGGCGGAGCATCATGTCTGTCGGTCCTGACGGATACCAATCACTTCGGTGGTTCCACCAACGACTTACAAACTGCTCGCGCGGCATGCAGCGTTCCTGTGATTCGCAAAGACTTCACCGTTGATGCTCGTGACATTTGTGATGCTCGCATCATGGGTGCCGACTGCGTACTACTGATCGCTGCAATTCTCTCTGCCGCAGAGATGTCGTCGTACCTTGAGTTGTGTCGCGAAGTCGACATCGATGCATTGGTGGAAGTGCACGATGAGGCTGAACTTGAACTTGCAATGAGTGCCGGTGCAACCATGGTCGGTGTGAATCAGCGCGACCTTGTCACTTTTGCAGTTGATCAAGCCCGTGCCGTGCGGATGGCTCCACTTATTTCAAACAATGTGGTCAAGGTGGCCGAATCCGGTGTGCGTGGCCGAGACGATGCGCTTGCACTTCGGGCAGCCGGCTATGACGCGATTCTGGTCGGGGAGCATTTGGTGTCTTCATCGAACCCAGAAGCTGCACTCACTGAACTGTGTGTCGATTAAGAGGCTTAGTTCTCCATGGTGGCAGGACTACCGTTAGGTCATGTTCGTAAAAATCTGTGGCATCACAAATGAAGACGATGCTCTTCTGGCTGTTGCTTTAGGAGCTGATGCGATTGGCTTTATTTTTGCGCCATCGGTTCGTCAAGTTGCAGTTCAGAAGGTCTACGACATCACACGGCGTATTCCGCCTGAAATTTTGACTGTAGGGGTGTTTCGTGATGAGCATCCAAGACGTGTTATTGAACTAGTGCAATCAAGCGGCGTTAAAGCGGCTCAGTTGCATGGTCATGAGAGCCCGGCTGATGTAGCTGCAGTGTCACTTCACGTACGGACGGTTATTAAGGCTGTATCTGCCGGAACAGTAGATGCAACTCGCGCCGATGAATTTGGAACAAAGATGATTTTGGTTGATGCGCCTGAGCCAGGTTCAGGGGCGGTCTTTGACTGGAAGATGGCGGCAGAGTTGCCAGAGGGTCTTCACATTATTTTGGCTGGGGGGCTATCGCCCGAAAACGTAGCGAGTGGAATATCTATTGTTCGCCCGTGGGGAGTCGACGTGAGTAGCGGCGTGGAGTCAAGTCCTGGTAGCAAAGACCCCATCTTGATGAAGCGATTTATTGAAAATGCTAAGGCGGCTGCACCGACGGAATATGACGGTGGCGATTTTGTGCCGTATGACTGGCGTGACGAATGACATGTCTCACCAATTGGTGATGTGATTTCGACTATCTCGTGATGGAATAGGAAGATGTCGATTTTACAGACCCCAGGTTCCGACGGACGCTTTGGTGAATTCGGGGGCCGCTATGTCCCTGAGACCTTGGTTCCAGCATGTCAAGAGTTGGAAGCAGCGTTTGCAGATGCATGGAATGATCCGTTGTTTCGCGCAGACCTTGACCAATTGTTACGTGAATATGCGGGCCGTCCGAGCATGATTACTGAATGTCATAACTTGAGCGAGCAATTAGGCATCCGTCTTTTTTTGAAACGCGAAGATCTGAATCACACCGGCTCACACAAAATTAATAACGTTCTCGGTCAAGTGTTGTTGGCCAAGCGCATGGGTAAGAAGCGAATTGTTGCCGAAACCGGAGCTGGTCAACATGGTGTTGCTTCGGCTACTGCTGCTGCACTACTGGGGCTTGAGTGCAAGGTGTACATGGGCGAAGTCGACATTGCTCGCCAAGAGTTGAATGTTTTCCGTATGCGCTTGTTGGGGTCTGAAGTTGAGGCTGTGACTTCCGGAAGTCGCACATTGAAGGACGCAGTAAACGAAGCCATGCGTGATTGGGTGGCTTCCGTAGAGACCACCCACTACTGCCTCGGTTCTGTCATGGGTCCTCATCCGTACCCGTTTATGGTTCGACAATTTCACCGAGTAATTGGTGACGAAGCTTTCGTTCAAATGAATGATGCGACCGGAACCTCTCCTGATTTCGTCGTTGCATGCGTTGGTGGGGGTTCTAATGCAATGGGAATCTTCTCAGGCTTCATTGATACACCTGCTCGCTTGATTGGTGTGGAGCCAGCTGGTGGTGCCGCAGTATCTCGCGGTCAACCAGGCGTCGTGCACGGAATGAAGAGTTTCTTGATGCAAGACGAGTACGGCCAAGTTGCCGAGGCTCACAGCATCTCGGCTGGACTCGATTACCCCGGTGTCGGACCTGAACATTCGTATCTTGCGTCTATTGGACGTGCAGAGTATCCGACCGTTACGGATGACGAAGTGATCGCCGGTTTTCAATTGATGTCACGATCGGAAGGAATTATTCCGGCTCTTGAATGTGCTCATGCGATGGCGTGGATCAGTCGCGAAGCGAAGAACATGCAAGGAAAGACTGTTCTAATGAACCTGTCCGGCCGTGGCGACAAGGATGTCGGCCAAATGATGTCAATCCTGAAAGACCTCACGTGACGGGTCGGCTTGAAGCCACATTGCGTGCTCGAATTGATGGCGGAGGCAAGTGTCTTGTTCCCTACATCACAGGTGGTTACCCGGGTTGGGTCGATTCTGTGCGCGCGTGTGCAGCCAATGGTGCAGATGCAATCGAGATTGGAATTCCCTTTTCTGATCCGGTGATGGACGGTCCCGTGATTCAGCAAGCTTCACAAATTGCATTGGAAGCCGGTGCGACTCCCATCTCAATTTTTCAGGAGATTCGAAACCTTGATGTCGGTATTCCGTTAGCCGTGATGTGCTACTACAACACGGTGTTTCACGCCGGACATGAACGTTTCGCAAATGACCTTGTTGCTGCAGGAGTGTCTGCGGCAATTGTGCCCGACCTACCACTTGAAGAGGCAGGGGATTGGTGCGTAGCAGCAGATGCCGCCGGCATTGAAACTGTGATGCTTGCAGCGCCTACCGCACCAGACGATCGACTTCCTCGTGTTGCAGAGCGCGCGCGTGGTTTCGTCTATTCCGTTGGACTACTTGGAGTAACTGGTGAACGTGCTGAATTAGCGCTAACTGCAACAGTTCTGGCGGCGCGAGTTAAAAAGATTACGAATAAGCCTGTGCTCATTGGTGTTGGTGTTTCAAATGCGTTGCAAGCCGTGGAAGCCAGTCGAGTCGCCGATGGAGTAATCATGGGCGCATCAGTTGTCAACCGGATGATGGATGGCGGCTCAGAAGCTGTTGGGCTTTTCGTAGCTGAAGTTCGGGCTGCTCTCGACGGTGCCACATGGTAAACATTTTCGGTGAAGGAATCTGTGAGCTGTGTCAAGCAGCCAAGATGTCCGAGTGGTTTTACGAAGATGATGAATGCTGGATTGCTGAATGCGAGAGTTGTTCAGTGCCAATGGTGGTGTGGCGTGAACACAATGCTTTCCCGGACGAAGACATAAAGGCCCGACTTCACGAGCGATTATCAGTAGTCGTTGCAGAATTCTTTACGTTTGAGATAAGAATCGATGATGACATGCGCACCTTCCCAGATCATTATCACGCTCATGCTCGTCCGAAAAAGGGATTCTTTGGTCACGGAATGCGCAAACCCACCTGACAGAGGAACTACCGTTACATCATGTTGACCGACGGATCCAAAGTGCCAAAGATTGAGTTACTCGATCAAAACGGGAAAAAGTTTTC
>JBAXUC010000048.1:0-9778 GCA_037129855.1 Actinomycetota bacterium
CAGACCACAACCGCAGTGTGTTCACCATGGTTGGAGTTGACGCCCCTCGAGCACTCGCACGCGCTGCAGTTTCAGCATTGACTCTTAATGATCATTCCGGCGTTCATCCGCGTATTGGCGTTGTTGATGTTGTTCCGTTCGTTCCACTTGTTGATTCCACAATGCATGATGCACAGGTTGCTCGCGATGAATTCGCAGCATGGGCTGCTTCAGAATTAAACGTTCCTTGCTTTCTCTACGGACGAGAACGCTCACTTCCCGACATTAGGAAAACTGCGTGGACTTCGTTAGTGCCCGACGTTGGATCAGATGTTCCCCATTCCACCGCGGGCGCAATGTGTGTCGGCGTGCGCGAACCATTAGTTGCCTACAACCTGTGGCTAGAAAATGTTGACCTTGCAACAACGCGCCGTATTGCATCAGATATTCGTACAGCAAATATCCGCACGTTAGGCCTGCAAGTAGGGACGTTCACGCAAGTGAGCGTCAACCTCATTCAGCCAATGATTTCAGGCCCAAATGACGTGTTCAGCGCAGTCTCACAACACGCAACAGTGCACCATGCAGAACTAGTGGGATTACTTCCCGCTTCTGTTCTTGCAACTATTCCACGGGACCGGTGGGAGGACCTAGATCTGTCCGTGGAACAAACAATTGAGTGGCGATTAACTAACCGTTGATGATGACGCGACGGCCATCTTGGGCGCGTTGACGGCGCAAGCGACGACGCTCGCGCTCTGACAAACCGCCCCAGATTCCGAACTTCTCGCCATTAGCAAGTGCGTACTCGAGGCAATCTCCGCGAACAACACAACCTTTGCAGACTTCTTTAGCTTCACGGGTGCTTGCGCCGCGCTCTGGGAAAAACAGGTCGGGGTCGACACCGAGGCAGTTGGCTTGGTCCTGCCAACCACGTTCTTGGCTTAATGAATCAGAATCTCCGTGCATGCTTTTGCCTCCCAGCTACAGCCATATCCGAGTCCCGAGGGATCTTGAAATATGTCTTGTAATTACAGCGCTGTAATTGTCGCAAATATTTCCACAAAATGCAAATGGAATATGGGGAATCCAAAATGAACAGTCAGCATCTTTCCCATTTCGGGACCAATGGCTACCTGAAATGGCTACCGGGCGCGACTCGTTCTGCGACGGTTTTCGAGGAAATCGACCAAGACATAATCACCCAACGTCTCAGGGGTTGTGAAGAAGGCGCGGCCATGATTCACCTGGGCCATTTGCTCAATAAAGTGGCGTAACGGACCTGTTGCATCAAGAACAAATGTGTTGATGGTGATGTTGTCCTTCGTGCATCGCATCGCTTCACGCAATGTGGCTTCCACGGTCTCACGCACCGGCGGATAATTGAAATACACGTCACCCGATTGAGTGATGTGGGCTGTCGGTTCACCGTCGGTGATCATGATGATTTGTTTAGTGCCTGTCTGGCGAGCAAGTAACTGGCGAGCAAGGCGAAGTCCGTGCTGCATATTGGTGCCGTATGCAAGATCCCAGCTGACTTCGGGCAACTGCTCGTGGGTCATTATGTGCGCTGTTTCACTGAAACCAACAAGGCCTAAATAGTCACGCGGAAACTGCGAGCTGATCAATGAATGCAGGGCCATTGCCACTTTCTTGGCAGGAACAAAGTTGCCGCGCATTGGCATTGACATCGACAAGTCGATCATGAGAACTGTGGACGAACGCGTGTTGTGTTCGGTGCGCTCAATTTCAAAATCTTCTGGTGACAATTTCACGGGCGTGCCACTGCCATTACGTGAGATGGCGTTGCGAATCGTGCGCTGCAAATCAAGTCTGAATGGGTCACCAAATTCGTATGGCTTTGAGTCGTAGGTACGCTCATGGCCACTGCCGTCGCGCGCAATGCGATGCTGGCCGAACTGGTCTTTTGCCAGGTTGTTGAACAACTGACGAAGGGCGTTGTTGCCAATGGCTCGCAGGCCACGCGGCGTGAGTTCCATCTTTCCCTCTTTGAGATTGATGAGCCCTGCTTCTTCAAGCATTTTGGTCATCTCTGCAAGCCGCTCCATGGACTTTGCGGCGTCTTCGCCGAGCATCTCGCGGACCTTGTCAATGTCGACTTCGGCCAATTGAGCGGGGTTGGTGGCCTGACGAAGCATGCCTTCCATTTCGTTCAATTCGCCCATTTCCTGCATGGCGTCCATGGCCTGTTGCATGTCCATCGATGGCTCACCGCGGAAGTTGTAGCCCTGGCCCTCGCCTTGGCCCGGTTGCGGGAACATGCTCTGTAATTTTTCGCTGAGTTGTTGCACCTGCCAATTGAGGTCCATGTCTTCCATGAGCTGTTCAGACAATTGCTGCATTTGCGAGCGTTGTTCTGGCGTGAGTGAATCCATCAGTGCCTGCATTGCTTGCATGCGCTTTGCCATGTTCTCAAGCAGCTCGTCAAGCGTCTGAGGATTCTCGGGAAAAAAGTCTCCGAACTGTTCCATGAACTTTTCAAACTGTGGATCTTCGCCTTGTTCGCGTGCTTCGATCATGCCGTTCAATGCAGCCATCATGTCTTTCATGCGCGCCATATCTTCTGGCGACATGTTCTGCATTCCTTCAGACATTTGATCAACAAATTGCTGCATCATTTCCTGGCGCAGTTTGTCCATCAGTTCTTCAAAACGTTGTTGTGCTTCGCTTGATTCAAAGTCATAACTCTGCATCTCACGCACCATGCCAGCAAGGTCATTTGGCATCATGTCAAGGCGGAAATTGCGTTCCATTGCTGCATCTCGTGCAGTATCTGCACGTCGTTCATCACCCGATGCTTCAGCTTCACGAACAGAATTTTCAACCGCATGACGTTCTTCATCGATGATGTCTTTCAGAGCATCAGCAATTTCTGAATACACGCCACCTAAGTCGCCGCTTTCTTCAAGTTCCTTCTTGCGATCGCGAATGCGTTGCATCATGTCGCGAAGACCTTCGATTTGGTTTCCATCAGGGTCTGTCATTCCGTCACGCATCAACCGACGCAATGCAGCGTTCAGGTCTCCGTGATACAGCAAATCATCGGTCAATTCATCGAGGATTCCCTCGGCATCGAGGCTGAATCCCGTCTGGGTGCCGTCCCAACGTGAATAAGTGAACCGTGCAGGCATATCCGCAACTTAGTTGCTCTAAGGTGTTGGGGACTATGCGAGTGCCACGAACTTTTGTATTCGTCGATATTTCGGGGTTTACCAACTTCACAAACGAGAACGGCGATGATGCCGCAGGTCGCCTCCTTGCCTCATGGCGTGCCGTCACTCGCGACGTGGCCTCCGAAACCGGTGTCCGTATTGCCAAGTGGCTGGGCGATGGCTGCATGATCGTTGCTGTTGACCAGCGAGATGCCATTACGTTCGCTCTCGAGCTTCAGAAGCGCTCTGGAGCCGCCTGTGCGCCCCTGTCCATCCGCGTTGGCATGGCTTCTGGGCTTGCCTTGCTGTTTGAGGGTGACGACTACATCGGAACTGCTGTCAACATGGCTGCCCGCCTCTGTGACGCCGCCGGATCTTTTGAGGTGATCATCCCAAGCGAGCACATCGAGAACCTGCCAGAAGGCGTTGTAGTGACCCCACATGAACCGATGTCTCTACGTGGACTGAACGAAGCAATCCCCGTGGTCTCGCTGACTGGCGAAGCTACAAACGCAGCCCGCAACGACACCGGCGAATTGTGGACACGTTCGCCGTTCGTTCTGTAGCCACTAGCTCCGCGAGCGATACGTGGCTTTTGAGCCCGATGCGTCTTTGTTCAGACGTCGCGTGAGATGTAATCCCTCAAGAATGAACTCAACAGCGCTTGCCAACATGGCAGGTGATTCGTTACCGCCTGTAAGAACTTTCACTGGTGGCATGAGCGCTGGAATCTGAGTGAGAAGTGCAATCAATTCGCCAGACGAAATGTCTTCGCCAGCATGCGCAACTGCGCCTTCTTCAAATGCAGTGAGAACATCGCGCATCATTTCACCAGGAGCCAGTTCCTTGTACACAGTGAGAACTGCGCCAGAGATGAGCTGTTGAAGAATGCCACTTTCACGGCCTTCCTCTAGTGATTCAATTTCCACTTTTCCGCCAGTAGATGATGCCAAGGCATCAAGATCACTAATGCGTGGCGCTACTTCGCGCTCCCCTGCTCGTAATGCTCGTCGTACGGCGTTGGCACTAAGAATTTCGAAGTTGGACACTGACAAACGCACGCTGACACCACTGCGCTGATTGACATGACTGCTGACGCGAGCTTGGTGAGAGAACGTGGCGATGATGCGCTCCATGAATTCAGGCATGGTGACTTTGACATCGCCAATTGAAGCCGCACGCGACTCTTGACGCATGATGGCAATTTCGGTGTCAACTTCGAGCGGATAATGCGTACGGATTTGGCTACCGAAACGGTCTTTCAGCGGCGTAATGATGCGGCCACGGTTTGTGTAGTCCTCTGGGTTTGCTGACGCAACCAACATGACATCGAGCGGAAGACGAATCTTGTAACCACGAATTTGCACATCACGTTCTTCAAGAACATTCAGCAAACCAACTTGAATTCGCTCTGCAAGATCTGGCAATTCGTTGATGGCAAAAATTCCGCGGTTCGTACGAGGCACTAAGCCGTAATGCAATGTGAGTTCGTCACTGAGGTAACGACCTTCTGCAACTTTGATGGGATCAACTTCACCAATGAGGTCAGCAATTGATGTATCTGGCGTTGCCAATTTTTCACCGAATCGTTCGCTGCGATGCACCCATGAAATAGGAGCGTTCTCGCCCTTTGCTGCAATCACGTCACGTGCGTGACGAGAGACCGGGTTGTATGGGTCATCGTTAATTTCACTGCCTGCGATGATTGGCATCCACTCGTCGAGAAGATCAGTGAGTGAACGAATCATTCGCGTCTTTGCTTGACCGCGTTCACCGAGGAACACAACGTCGTGTCCTGCAAGTAACGCATTTTCTAGTTGGGGCATCACAGTGTTTTCGTACCCCATGACACCTTCAAACAAAGGCAGGCCAGCAGAGATATTGCGCACGGCATTTGCGCGCAATTCTTCTTTGACAGGAATGGATTTCCAGCCTGAGGCACGAAGTGCCGCCAAGGTGACAGGAAGAGATGCGGGGACAGCAGGAATTGTCATGGAATCGACAGTACCCGAGAGGGCTAGTGAGCCCCCAGCCGAAACGACTTATTTGCGAGCAAGATCCTTGCGGTTTGCAAACTTGGCCTTGCGGTAGTCCTTGTTCATGAGGGCAATGACGTCGATAGAAATTTCCTTCGGGCATGCCGCTTCACATTCGCCATGGTTTGTGCACGAACCAAAGCGCTCGTCCATGGTTTCCACCATTGCTTCAACGCGCGAATACCTCTCAGCCTGACCCTGAGGCAGACGACTGAGGTGGGCAATTTTTGCACCGGTGAACAAGTTGGCAGCGCCGTTCGGACATGCGGCAACGCATGCCCCACAACCGATGCATGCAGCTGAGTCCATCGCAGCGTCAGCCACAATTTTAGAAATGGGAATCAGGTTTGCGTCTGGTGCTCCGCCGGTTTCGGCAGTGATGTACCCACCCGATTCAATGATGCGGTCAAATGCAGAACGGTCAACCATGAGGTCTTTGATGATGGGGAATGCTGAGGCGCGCCATGGCTCAATTGTGATGGTGTCGTTGCTCTTGAACTGACGCATATGCAATTGACATGATGCTGTTCCGCGTTGTGGTCCGTGTGCTTGTCCGTCAATCATGAGTGAACAAGTACCACAAATACCTTCACGGCAGTCATGGTCGAATACCACTGCCTCTTTGCCCTCTGTGATGAGTTTGTCGTTCAAGAGATCGAGCATCTCCAAGAACGAGGCTTCGTCAGTGATTTCGTCGACCACGTGGGTTTCGAAATTGCCCTTTGCTGCAGGACCAGCCTGACGCCAAATGCGCAATGTGATGTTTTTGAGGTGATTACTCATTTGTAACTCCGGGTCGCAAGGTGAACTGTTTCAAATTCAAGTGGTTCAACGTTCAGGTTTGGTGTCATTGGGTCGCCGCCCCATTGCCATGCGGCAACGTGGCAGTAGTTCACATCGTCACGAAGTGCTTCGCCTTCGTCAGTCTGGTATTCAGAACGGAAGTGGCCACCACAGCTCTCATTACGGTCAAGAGCATCGCGACACATCAGCATGCCCAATTGGAAGAAGTCGTCGACACGACCAGCTTTTTCTAGGGTCTGATTCAGACTGTCACCATCACCGGTCACGCGTAGGTCTGTCTTGAATTCTTGATAGAGCGCAGGAAGAAGTTCCAATGCCTTTTTCAATCCTTCTTCAGTACGTTCCATTCCGCAGTAATCCCAAATAATTTTTCCGAGTTCACGATGGAAGTAATCAGGTGATTTTGTTCCGTTAATTGCAAGGTATGCGCTGTAACGCACACGTGCAGCTTCTTCAGCGGCTTTGAATTCAGGGTGATCAATACCTGGCATTGATTTACCCAACAACGGAGCAAGTCCGTTTCCGATTGTGTACGGCAATACGAAATATCCATCTGAAAGACCTTGCATCAATGCAGAAGCACCAAGACGGTTCGCGCCGTGATCAGAGAAGTTGGCTTCGCCCGCTGCATACAAACCAGGAATGTTTGTTTGCAATTCGTAGTCGACCCACAAGCCACCCATTGTGTAATGGCTCGCTGGGTAAATACGCATTGGTGTTTCGTAAGGGTTTTCGCCAGCAATGCGCTCATACATTTCGAACAAGTTGCCATAACGCTCTTGCACCACGTCATGCCCGAGGCGCTCAATTGCTTCAGAGAAGTCAAGGTACACGCCGTTCTTCTTTGCGCCGACTCCCTGTCCATTGTCAACAAGACGTTTTGCCGCACGAGACGAAACGTCGCGGGGAGCCAAGTTTCCGAATGAGGGATACAAACGCTCGAGGTAATAGTCACGCTCTTCTTCAGGAATATCGCGAGCTAGACGAGTTTCATCTGGATTTGTAGGAACCCACACACGGCCATCATTACGCAATGATTCTGACATCAACGTGAGTTTTGACTGGCTGTCATCACTTTGAGGAATGCAGGTTGGGTGAATTTGTGTGTAGCACGGGTTCGCAAACAATGCACCCTTGCGATGTGCGCGCCATGCAGCGGTGACATTGCACGCCATTGCATTTGTTGACAAAAAGAATGCGTTTCCGTAACCGCCTGTTGCCAACACCACTGCATGTGCTGCGTGTGATGTGATTTCGCCGGTCACGAGATCGCGAACAACAATGCCGGAGGCGCGGCCATCAATAACGACAACGTCAATCAATTCGGTGCGGTTGTACAAACTGATGCCACCAAGACCAACTTGGCGAGAGAACTGTTGGTAAGCGCCAAGAAGCAATTGCTGACCGGTTTGACCACGAGCGTAAAAAGTACGACTGACTTGAGCTCCACCAAATGAGCGGTTGTCTAAAAGACCACCGTATTCACGAGCAAATGGCACACCTTGGGCCACCATTTGGTCAATGATGTCGATGCTGACTTGTGCCAAACGATGCACGTTTGCCTCGCGTGAACGGAAGTCACCACCTTTGACGGTGTCGTAGAACAAACGGTGAACGCTGTCGCCATCACCCTTGTAGTTCTTTGCACCATTGATGCCACCTTGTGCAGCAATGGAGTGAGCGCGGCGAGCCGAGTCATGAAATGTAAACGCATCAACTTGATATCCGAGTTCGGCAAGTGTTGCTGCGGCTGATGCACCAGCAAGACCAGTGCCTACCACAATGACTTTGAATTTGCGTTTGTTGTTGGGGTTCACCAACTTCATGTTTTGTTTGTAGTTGTCCCATTTGTCTGCAACGGGGCCTTCAGGAATTTTGCTGTCAAGTGTGACCGTGTTCTTTGCGAACAGTTCATCAGTGAGAGTCATGATCGTGTCTTTCTTCTTCGAGGCGTGTCGGTCAGCCGACGATGCCAGCCATTACAGCGATAGGGAATGAAACGTTGCCGATAACGACAATTGAGGCAAAGCCAGTAGCAAATGCACGAGTCCAACTGTTGAAGCGAGGGTTGTTCAAGCCAAAGGACTGAAAAATGCTCCATGCACCGTGGAACAAGTGGATTCCCAACAAAATATTTGCAACGACATAGAAGAAGGCAACTGGAGTGCGCTGAAATGAGTACACGATGCTGGCATAGACCGCCTTCACCGATTCCTCATCACCCGGATGCGTGACCATTGTGCCCACGTGCGAGTTCACGACACCGAAGGTCAGATCGAGTAGGTGCCAGACAAGAAATGCCAGAACAATGATTCCTGTCCACCGCATGGTGCGGCTAGCGAAATTGGCAATCTGATAATCGCGCTTGCTTTGGTACTTCATAGGCCGTGCATGGCTATTCAGGCGGGTCAATGACCATGCCGCGTGGAGGTGGAGGAACAGCATGGAAATGAGACCACCACGAAGAATCCAGAGAACCCAGCCTTTTGGCGCGAGGGGATACAGCAATGTCTGCAAGAAATGGGCATAGTGGTCAAGACCTGCTGCACCGGCATACATCTTGAGGTTCCCGATCATGTGGAACAGGACAAAACCCATCATGGCGACGCCCGTGATTCCCATGACGTACTTCTTGCCCACCGCTGTGGAATAGAGATCGAGGAGAAATGGGCGCTTCTTACGCTTGTGGGTAGCGGTGCCGGTGACCGGGCCTCGGTGAGATGTAACTACTTGTGCCATGTAAATAATGTCTCCCTGCGGGCCGGGCAGGCCGGCTGTGCAACTGCACTTGAAACGGTACCCCGAGAGACCCCCGCGACCACAACTTGACCATTTCGCTCTGGCGTGACTCTTTTTACTACTGTTGCGATGTTCCATACAGCGGGCGCCTGACAGTCAGGTCGCCCCAGAACTTGCCAGGAGACAATTAAGTGTCAGGATTATTTGCTGCCGAAGGCGGCTATCAAGAGTTCGTGCTCAAGGGCGGAGAATGGGCGGTGTTGTGGCTTTCAGCTGCAGCGGCCGTGCTTGCTATCGCTGTTGGGTTCTATCTCGCCCGTTTAGTCATGGCTGCCGACGAAGGCACGCCAAAGATGAAAGAAATTGCACTCGCAATTCAAGAAGGTGCAAACGCTTACTTAAGGCGCCAGTTCAAGACCATCATCATGATTTTGATCCCTCTTGCGGTCATCGTGTTCGTCACGTCAACTGCAATCATTAAGGGTGAAGGAGCCGGCGCTAGTGAAGCGTTGTCGTTCATGCAAGCCGGAATTTGGCGCACCGTCGCTTTCATTCTTGGCTGTGCTGCTTCAGGGTTTACTGGCTACATCGGAATGACTTTGGCGACGCGCGGAAACGTACGTACAGCCGCTGCTGCTCTGACTGGTTCAATGCCAGATGCTCTCACCGTTGCATTCCGCACCGGTGGTGTTGCCGGAATGTTTACCGTTGGTCTCGGACTAAGCGGTGCGACATTGATCATCATGTTGTTCCAGAACACATCAAGCGTCATTCTTGTTGGATTCGGTTTTGGTGGATCACTTCTTGCATTGTTCTTGCGTGTTGGTGGAGGAATCTTCACCAAGGCTGCAGACGTTGGAGCTGACCTCGTTGGAAAAGTTGAAGCAGGAATTCCTGAAGACGACCCACGTAACCCAGCAACAATCGCAGACAATGTTGGCGACAACGTTGGTGACTGTGCCGGAATGGCCGCTGACCTCTTCGAGTCATATGAAGTAACACTTGTTGCTTCGATCATTCTTGGTGTTGCAGCGTTCAACTCAATTG
>JBAXUC010000049.1:0-9703 GCA_037129855.1 Actinomycetota bacterium
GCGGGCGCCGGCCCCTTAAGCCGGTGCGTCTGCCGATTTCGCCACTTCGACGTGGGTGTCAGGATACCGAGAATGCAAACAGAATCGGACGGATTAATTTAGCAAGAAGGCAAGAGCAACTACTGTAAACAGCCATATCGCAGCAAAGACGGTGGTGATTCTGTTGAGGTTGCGCTCTGCAGCTGCTGAACCGAGAGCAGCGCCACTAGCTCCACCAAACATGTCTGAGAGGCCGCCACCCTGTCCGCTGTGGAGCAAAACACCCACAATGAGAGACAACATAGAAACAACGTTCAAGACGAGGGTGATGTACATAACAATGGATCGCACAAAGACAAATCCTACCGCCCTATTCGGGGCTCTTCCCTATGGTCAGAGGAGTCTCTTCCGGGAAATGGCACGCAACTATCCTGCCTGAGGCGTCTGCCTGCAACGGAGGCTCTATGGCCCCACAGAGGTCAGTCGCCTTCCAACAGCGGGTACGGAATCGACAGCCTGACGGTGGGTCAATAGGTGACGGAACATCTCCCACTAACCGTATGCGCCCTGTTCCGCCGCGTTCAGAGGGATCGTGGATGGGAACTGCCGAGAGCAACGCCTTGGTGTACGGGTGAGCTGGTCTGGAATACACATCTTCAGCTGGCCCTATCTCCACAATTTTACCCAGGTACATCACTGCTACGTCATCAGCAATATGGCGAACAACAGAAAGATCATGCGCGATAAATATCATCGACAAACCAAGACCAGTTTGAAGTCGCTCTAAGAGATTCAAAATTTGCGCCTGCACAGACACATCAAGAGCCGACACTGGCTCGTCAGCAATTATGACTGTCGGATTCAGTGCGAGCGATCGCCCTATTCCTATTCGCTGGCGTTGTCCACCCGAGAATTCATGCGGGTATCTATTGAAATGTTCTGGATTCAAACCCACGAGTTGCATCAATTCCTTGACTCTCTCAATTGAATCTGCTTCATCAAGCAGTCCTTGCACACGAAGAGGCATTGCAATAATTTGACCGACACTGTGCCGCGGGTTTAGCGAAGACACTGGGTCTTGAAAAATCATTTGCATCTGACGACGCAAACGACGCAAATCTTTGCCAGAAGTCTTCGTAATATCGACGCCGTCAAGAACAATATTTCCACTTGTTGGCTCAATCAAACGAGTAACAACACGAGCAAGGGTGGACTTTCCACATCCAGACTCCCCCACAATGCCTAGAGTCTTTCCCTTTCGCAGGGTAAACGACACGCCATCGACGGCCCTCACGCTTTTATCGGGACGGCCGAGCAGGCCTTTGGAACCTGTGGGGAAATGCTTCACCAAATCAATGGCTTGTAGCGCTATGTCAGAACTCATGAACGATCACTTCCACGCCCGATTGACACCAACACTTCATCTGAGAGATGACATGCACTACGGGAGCCGTCCGCTCCGACGTTGCGCAATGTTGGCTGAATGGTCATACACGCACTTGCGCTTCCCATTGAATGAACACACCGAGGATGAAAAGCACATCCTGCAGACAACGAGATCAGAGACGGTGGTGAACCGGAAATCGTATAAAGATCGCCTCGTTTATTGGCGCCGTAACTCGCCACTGAACCAAGCAAACCCCACGAGTAGGGATGAGTCGGTGAATGAAACAAAGCGTCTACATGGGATTGCTCGACGATATGGCCGGCGTACATAACAATGACGTCCTGAGCAACCTCAGCGACAACGCCTAAGTCATGAGTAATCAAGATGATCGTCATACCGAATTCTTTTTGCAACGCCATCATGAGGTCGAGAATCTGGGCCTGAACGGTTACATCAAGTGCAGTTGTGGGCTCGTCAGCGATAAGTATCTTCGGATTATTAATAAGGGCTATTGCGATAACAATTCGCTGCCGCATTCCACCTGAAAATTGGTGCGGATATTCATCAATTCGCTTCTCAGGGCTCGGAATGCCAACTTTAATCATCATGGCCAACACAACATCGTGCACTTCTCGTTTAGACGCACCGGGGTGGTGCACAACGTACGCTTCAGCTATCTGCTTTCCTATTGTGAAATAGGGATTCAAGGCAGACATGGGATCTTGAAAGATCATGGCTACTTCACTGCCTCGTATGCCGCGGACCTCTTCTTCACTAGCAGTGAGAACATCAATTCCGTTCACGAGGATCTTGCCCTCCGTGGTTGCAGTAGTCGAATTATTGAGCCGCATGATGGACCCTGCCATCACAGACTTGCCAGACCCGCTCTCGCCGACGATGCAAATAGTCTCGCCTGCATAGACATCGAAGGAAATATCATCGACTGCCCGCACTGTTCCGTCTTGAGTATCAAACGACACTCGGAGGTTTTGAACAGAGAGAACAGGAGCCGCGGTGTTATTCATCACGACACTCGAACTCTTGGGTCTAAGAACCCGTACGTAATGTCAACGATGACGTTGGCTAAAACAATAAATACAGCGGCCACCATTGTGGTGCCGACCAAAACCGGAAGATCTGAGTCAACAACAGCACGAATGGACATACGTCCCATTCCGGGAAGCGAGAACACGCTCTCCGTGATGATTGCGCCGCCGAGCAGCCCAGCGAAGTCGAGACCTGCAATTGTGACTATGGGAATCAAGGCTTGACGCATGACGTAGCGACGAAGGATGACGCGTAGTCGAAGTCCTTTCGCCACTCCAAGCCGTACGAAGTCCTCGTTCATTGCTTCCAACATTCCGTTTCGAGTCAATCGTGTATATGACGCAGCTGAAAGAACGGCAAGAACCAGCCAAGGCAGAATCATTGCGGTGAGAAACGCAGAGAAGTTATCGAGGGGCGACTCATATGACGGAAACGGCAGAATTTGAAACCAAATGACAACCGAGAACAGCACAAGTAAACCGATGTAGAACGTCGGCAGGCTCACACCAACTGCAGCAAAACCTGTGGCGAATCGGTCTTGCCACTTTCCTTTGTTCAGAGCAGCAATAGCGCCAACGCCGATACCAATAATCATCCACAGAACAAAGGCGCCAATCGCCAAGAACGCAGTAACGGGAAATGTTTCACCAATTAAAGACGTCACACAGGCGTGCTGATTGAAGGAGTATCCCAACGATGGCGCGGGACACGAGAACGCCGTCTGACCGAGACCATAATCTCGACCGACAAAAATACCGCGAAGAAATTGCCAATATTGCTCAAGGACCGGTTTGTCGTATCCCAAGCGAATGCGATTGGCTAAAACAGTTTCAGGCTTGCAATGTATGCCACACGTCAGCGCCGCGGGATCAGTTGGCAAGAGCGCAAACAGTAAATATGTAAAAACAGACACCGCGAGCAGTAACACGACTGCGAAAAAAAGGCGTCTGACAACAAACAGGAACAAGACAAAATCCTATGAGAATTAGAGAGAAATAAGAAATCGAATAGAAATGGGGGTGACGGCGTTGCCGTCACCCCCATTTTCTAGTTCATAGTGTCAATTACGAATTGATACTGAGTTCACCGAAGTTGAAGGAACCGTATGGACCCCATTGGTAGGTGTTACCTACTTTTGAGCCCCATATTGATTGTGACTTCAGGAATGTTCCGGGCAGTGCCCACAAGCGGTCGACCACGTACTGGTTGAGCTCTTGCCACTTCTTACCCTGTGACACGCGGTCAAGGTCTGCCTTGGCTGCGGTAACAGCGGCATCGAATGCTGCATAGTCAGGATCATCGGCATTACGGGTGAGGTTGAATCCACCTGATGTTGCGAACAATTCTGGAATCACAGTTGAAGCGTTAGCCCAGTCTGGAGCCCAACCACCACGAACAATGTCGTAGTTAGTGTCTGGATTCATAACTGTCGGCCAGTACTTCGAAGCTTCTACAGGACTTCCCTTAATGGTGATTCCTACTTTCGCTTCTGATTCGATCCAGATTGCAATTGCCTTGGCCCACACTGGGGTGTCTGGGTAGTAGTAGACCAATCCATCAGCTGCATGCTTAGCAACATCTGGACAACTTGTTTTTGCTGCGTCCATCGCTGCTTGAGCAGCTTCGACGTTTGCAGTTCCGTCTGCATTCAAACCGTCAAGCATTTTTGACTTTGCATAGTCAAGAGCAAGAGCTGGCTTGATGAAACCGTCTGCATAGTCACCTGTGTAGGGTCCGCCACCGGCCTTGCGCAACGCATCGCGGTCAAGGGCAAGGTAGAGAGCTTTACGTACATCGAGACATGACAAGTTCTTGACGCTGAGGTTTGTGTATGACACGAATGGGTCGTAGTAGTCAACGCGGCGACTCTTAAAAGCTTCGTCATCGAAGATTGTTGGCAAGTTTTCAGGCTGAATTGATTCAGAGACTGCAAACTGGTCATCGCCAGCATCCTTGATCATGCGCTCATCGATTACTGAAGGGTCTAGACCGAATTCATACACGATCGAATCTGCATAGGCATGACGGATCGGGTCAGAGGCCTGGTCCCACTTGTCGTTGCGAACAAGGACAAGTGATTTGCCGATCTCGTAGCTTTCGATTTTGTATGGTCCAGAAGAAACTGGCTTCATGTCGTACTTTTCACCAGTATCAAGAGCCTTCGGCACTGGGCTGAAAGAAGTAAGTGTTGTGGTGTAGTTAAAGTCCGCGACTGGCACTTTCAAGTTGAAAGTGATGGTCTTATCGACGCAATTAACGGCCTTATCAAAAGCTGCCTGCTGATCAGCAGTTGCCTTGTATGGTCCTGGATAATCCGCAACGTCGAGGTACGAGATCGCATAGGTTGGTCCATCGGTAATGATGTCCGTTGCGAATGTACGAGAAACACCGTAGGCAACATCTGCACAAGTAATCGCAGAACCATCTTCAAACGTTCCGCCCTCACCGAGCGTAAATGCCCAGGTCTTACCTTCGTTAGTCACTGTTCCGGTATCAGTTGCAAGGTCAGCAGTAACTTCTGATCCCGCATCACCCTCTGCGTACTTGTACGAAGTAAGTGTGCGTTGCATTGTTGACGCTGCAAACGCCAAGTCTGTACCGGTGTAGTTACGCTGCGGGTCAAGGTGAGCAATCTGCTCGTTCATTGTCAAGACATGGACAGTGCCACCTTTTTTCGGTGCGCCGCCAGAACTGCTACTTGAGCTGCTTCCTCCACACGATGCGGCGATGACTGAGGCGACAAGCCCCAAACCAATCGCCCCAAAGATTGATTGTCTTTTCATGATTTTCTCCCCAAAGCATTCATTGCCTTTCCAACAACTTACTAGAAACAATCATGTGCCAGAACCATCGTACCTAGCCCGATAATTGGCCAGTTATGACCTACAACAGGTTCTGTCGATCACCCTTGGGGTCTAAGGCATCCCTAACAGCGTCCCCGACGATGTTGAAAGCCAACACCAGAACGATGAGAGCGATTCCTGGGATAAAAAGATACGTGGGATCAGCTCGGTAGTACTTCACTGAGTCTCCCAACATGACCCCCCACGATGCTGCCGGTGCGATCATGCCAAGGCCGAGGAACGACAGAGTTGCCTCGGTGGAGACATAGCCAGGAAGACTGAGCGACACAATCACAATGACCGGAGCCCACAGATTCGGAAGCAGTTCTTTGAAGATGATGTGAGAATTACCAGCGCCACACGAGCGAGCTGCCTCAACAAACTCACGTTCACGAAGTGACAAAGTTTGGCCACGTACAACGCGCGCAACATATACCCACCCAAACAATGACAACACCAAGACGATGTAGGTCAGTCGAGCCGGGTTTCCTTCCGGAACTCCGATCGACTCAAGTCGTTGAGTAAAAGGACGCGTCAGAGCGATGATCAGAAGAAACGATGGGAAAGCCAGAGTCAAATCTGTCATTCGGCCTATAACAGCATCGATTTTCCCTCTCTTGTAACCAGCAACCACACCAAGAACAACTCCGATAGTTGTTGTTAGAAAAGTCGCAATAAAGCCAACCATCAGCGACACGCGTGCTCCGTACAACAGACGAGCCAAGATGTCGCGTCCTGTTCCTGGTTCAACCCCTAGCAAATGTGAAGTTGAAATATTTCCAAACGGACCGTCAGGCAAGCCGTAATCATTTAGCGCCTGCCCATCCAACCGCGTAGGACTAATTCCGAGAGCACTGCAAATTAACGGTGCGAACAATGCTACGAAGATATAAAAAGCGATAACTCCGATTGCGAATAATGCAAATTTATCTTTGCGAAATCTATTCCACGCGAGTTCACGTGGGGATTTGCCTACGATCGATGCTGTGACAGGAACACCCGTGCCGTCATCGCGAATAGAATCGATAGTTGATGTCATAGGGCTTCTTCGTGCAAGCGATACTGAACAATACGAGCAAACTCATCAGGATCAAGACTCGCCCCCCCGACCAACGCGCCATCAATATCTGTCTGTCGCATTAATTCAGCAATATTTGCAGCCTTCACAGAGCCACCATACTGAATTCGCACGGCGGCAGCGGCTTCGGCACCAAATAAAACGCCAATCTCTTGGCGTATCGCATGGCATACTTCCTGCGCATCGGCAGTTGTGGCTGTTTTTCCAGTACCAATAGCCCATATTGGCTCGTATGCAACAACGATTGTCGCGACCTGTTCAGGAGTGAGTTTTGCAAGTCCCGCACGCAACTGCCCAAGCACTTTTTCGAGTGTCTTGTTCTCCTCACGTTCTGCCAAAGTCTCTCCAACACACACAATAGGAATCATCTTGTTAGACAGAACTGCGGAGACTTTCTTTTGTACCGTCTCATCGGTCTCTGCAAATAGTTCACGTCGCTCGCTATGGCCACAAATCACATATTTCACGCTTAGTTTGGCCAAGAACACGGGCGCAACTTCACCCGTGAACGCTCCCTTGTCTTCAAAATGACAATGCTGTGCGCCAAGCAGAAACTTCAGGTCATCGGCGTCAATCAAAGTTTGAACACTACGAATATCCGTAAACGGCGGATGAACGCTCACATCGACGGACGCAAAATCATCTTTCCCTACGAGGTACGCCAACTTCTGTACACATTGAATTGCTTCAAAGTGATTCTGATTCATTTTCCAATTACCGCTTATCAACGGCTTACGAGAATTATTTGACATTTGGAGCGCCTCTCAATGCGGCCAAGCCAGGCAGATCGCCCAACTCGAGAAGTTCTAATGATGCACCACCACCGGTGGACACGTGGTCGATTTGATCATCGAGATCAAATGTTGCAAGCGCAGCGGCGCTGTCTCCACCGCCCACAACTGTAAACGCTTTAGTTGTCGCAATCGCTTCGGCAACAGTGCGCGTGCCAGCAGCAAAACGAGCGTCCTCAAACATACCCATCGGACCATTCCAGAACACCGTGCGTGCGTCCATGATCACGTCAGTAAACGCACCTGCGGTGCCGGGCCCAATATCGAGGCCTTTTGCTCCATCAGGGAGGCGAACACCGTACGAAGCAAACTGCCCATCGGCGTCGAGCCCGTTTATGTCCTCTGGCAAATAAATTGGTTTCGAATTCTCTAGTAACTTTCTACATGTTGCAATTTGGTCAAGTTCACACAATGAGTCACCGACTGGGTACCCCTTTGCTGCGAGGAATGTAAAACACATCCCTCCACCAATCACTAGAGCGTCGACGACACGTAGAAGTGCTTCGATAACGCCAATCTTGTCGCTGACCTTTGCGCCTCCGAGCACCGCAACGAACGGTCGCTTCGGGGAATCGCGCAATGACCCAAGAATCTCGACTTCGCGTTCCAGCAGTCGCCCAGCTGCCGACGGCAGGGAACGCGGAGGTCCTACGATCGACGCATGTGAGCGATGTGCTGCACCGAAAGCGTCATTGACATACAAGTCAATTCCCTTAACAAGGCTCGCGACGAACTCCGGAGAATTCCCCTCTTCACCAGCGTTGAAACGTAAATTCTCCAGCAGTTCGACACCTGGGGCCAGTTCCGCCAATCGACGACGAATCGGCTCCATCGAATATTTTGGTTCAGGTTTACCTTTGGGACGGCCAAGATGACTGGCACATACGACTGTGGCTCCCCTGCTCGTCAACCACTCAATAGTTGGCAAAGCCGCTCTGATGCGAAAATCATCAGAGATTTCGCGAGCATCATCGGGACCGTGCATCGGAACATTAAAATCAGTACGAACAAGAACACGCTTGCCAGCGATATCACCGAGGTCCTCTAGTACAGGGATACGCGCCATATGCAACGCCTACTTAGCTACGTGCAAAGCAAGATCAACAAGTCGGTTTGAATAGCCCCACTCGTTGTCATACCAACCGAGAACCTTGACCAAAGAGCCCATGCTCATTGTTAGGTCGCTATCGAAAATGCACGAGTGAGAATTCGTCACAATGTCGCTCGAGACGATTGGTGCATCGGTGTATTCCAGAATACCCTTCAATGGTCCAGTAGCAGCTGCCTTAAAAGCAGCGTTGATTTCCTCAATTGATGCAGGCTTCTTCAAGTTTGCAACGAAGTCTGTAATCGAACCGGTAGGGACCGGTACACGCAAAGAAGTTCCGTCCAGTTTGCCCTTCATTGATTCGAGCACAAGGCTTGTGGCACGTGCAGCGCCAGTACTTGTGGGCACGATATTGATGGCAGCTCCGCGAGCACGACGAAGATCGCTGTGAGGGCCGTCGACCAAGGATTGGTCACCGGTGTATGCATGAATCGTGGTCATCAGACCATTCTCGACACCAAAGGCGTCATCGAGAACTTTTACCATCGGGACGAAACAGTTGGTTGTGCAACTGGCGTTTGAAATGACTGTATGAGTACCGCGTTTGAAATCATTGTGATTCACGCCGTACACGATTGTGGCATCTGCACCGTTCGACGGAGCGGAAACAATAACCAGTGGTGCGCCACCTTCGAGATGCATGGCTGCTTTGTCGCGATCGGTGAAAATTCCTGTTGATTCAATGACGAGATCAACTCCTAACGCACCCCACGGCAAAGCCTTTGGGTCACGCTCTGTCAGAACCTTCAAGACTTTTCCGTCAACACTGATACCACCTTCAACGGCTTCGATTGTGTGAGGAAGAACACCGAGTACCGAGTCATATTTCAAGAGATGAGCCATCGTCTTGAGAGACCCCAGATCATTGACTGCAACAATCTCGATATCGGCACCGCGGGCTGCAATTGCCCGAAAGAAGTTACGGCCGATTCGACCAAATCCGTTAATACCAACGCGTACAGTCACAATGTGGTCCTTTCATCAAGAAGCGTGGGGCTCGCTCAGGGCTAACCGCCCCAATACCTTAGTTCGCCACCCTCGTACGACGGGTGCCCGCTCAGATTGCGATGCCTCTAGAGATTGATATCACGGTGGGTGACGCGCAATTGGTAGCCCATCTCTGCAATTCTTTCGGCAATATGACCTGCCAAAGCGACGGACCGGTGCCGTCCTCCGGTGCATCCGATACCGATGGTGAAGTAGCTTCGCCCCTCTTGCACGTACGCCGGCAATATCAACTCGAGAAGGTCATTCACCTTGTCAGTGAATTCAGTGGCGAGAGACGATCCCAACACATGGTTCTTGACGGCTTCATCAAGTCCGCTGAGTGGTCGCAAGTTTTCATCCCAGTGAGGATTGGGCAGGAAGCGAACATCAAGAACCATGTCAACGTCAATGGGGACACCATGCTTGAACCCAAAAGACATGACGGACACTTGAAGCGAATCCATTATGTCCTCAGTACCAAAC
>JBAXUC010000005.1:0-31672 GCA_037129855.1 Actinomycetota bacterium
GATGATTGTTTCAAGTTCCGTGGGGTTCGCCTCTGCTAGTGCCAGTGGAGTTGGGTACTTGGCAAAAAGTGCTGGAGTCACCATGTTGACCCGCACATCGGTGCATTGCGCAGACAAGATGGTGGCAGCCAGCAGTTCAAAAGCGTTCGAATGGGTCAGTTCACACTCTGCTGTCGGATACAACACCGCTAGACGAATGGCTATCTCTCTGGCACGACCAGCTGGCGTTCTCGGCTTTCCCATGGCCAAAAGGTACCCTGACAGCCGTGCGTTCACTCGAAATCAAGAGACAGATGGACCCGTCCAGCATTGATGAGGTCTCAGCGCTGATCAATGACACGTGGCGTGCCGATGGCGTGCGCCCATTGAACGACCATCTCTGGCTTGATTTACGTGAAGGCGGTCGCAAAGGATTCGCCGGAGTCATCGTTCGTGACGCCGAACACAACCACATTGTGGGCTATTGCCAAATATCTCGAGGCAACGAGTCGTGGTCGCTTGACCTCATTGTTCACCCCCACCACCGATACGACTCACTGGAGATTGCACCGGACCTGATTACTGCAGCGCTCGACATCGTTGCAAGTGAAGGTGGCGGACACGTGCACTGGTGGGTGTTTGAGCCAAACAATATTCATAGACAACTAGCCAACAATGCAGGGCTTGCATCCGGCCGACACTTAGTACAGATGCGCAGGTCGCTTCCTCTCAGCGATGATCAACTCTCTCTCATTACCGATTTCACCACGACGCCATTTCGCACTGGTGTAGATGAAGATGCTTGGCTTGCTGTTAACAATGCGGCCTTCAGTGCACATCCAGAACAAGGCGGATGGACGCGCGATGTCATTGCTGCTCGTCAAGCCGAGAACTGGTTCAACCCAGAAGGCTTTTTGATGTACTGGGACAATTCCTCTCTCTCTGCTTTCTGTTGGACCAAAGTGCATCGCGATACCGAACCACAGATGGGCGAAATTTATGTCATCGCCGTTGACCCCACGCATGCAGGCAAAGGCTTAGGGCGTCGTATGACAATTGCAGGCCTTGCTTATTTGGCCAAACTAGATGTGCCTAATGCAATGTTGTATGTCGACGCCGATAACGCAGCGGCAATGTCTGTATACACTTCGCTCGGATTCACCTCCCATCACCGCGAACTCGCCTTTATCGGCGATGTGGCAGCAAAGTAACTAATGACAACTCTCTACGACCCCACTCGCGAAGAAATCGCAACAATTCTTGAAGGCGAAGCGTCTTATCGCCTCGACCAACTGTGGTCTGGCATGTACACACACTTCAAGAAGCCATCTGACATTCAAACCCTGCCGGCAGCACTACGGGCAAAACTTGATGCCGAACTGCCAGAAGGACTGATTGAGATTCGTCGCGAGACTTCAGAAAATGGCGACACCGTAAAGTTTTTGTGGCACCTTCTTGAAGGCAACCACCCCATCGAAACCGTTCTTATGTATTACGACGAACGCGCCACCGTGTGCGTCAGCACTCAAGCTGGTTGCGCCATGGCGTGCGGTTTTTGCGCTACGGGCCAAGCAGGGTTCAACCGTCAACTGTCCCCTGGTGAAATCATCGAGCAAGTTGTACGTTGCGCACGTGAAGCAGCGACCAAAAATCGCCGTATCGACAACATTGTGTTCATGGGAATGGGAGAACCGCTCGCCAACGAACCAAACGTGTGGGCAGCAGTCGAGCGAATCCATGGCGACATTGGCATCTCTGCTCGTCATCTCACTATCTCCACAGTCGGCATCGTCCCTGGCATCAAGGCGTTAACTCAACGCCCGCTGCCAGTCAACCTTGCTGTGTCATTGCATGCCGCACGCGACCAACTGCGAACAGAACTAGTTCCGATCAATGAGCGCTATCCGCTCAAGATGCTGATGGAAACATGCCGTGAATACCTATTCACTAAAGGTCGCCGCATCACATTTGAATGGGCGCTGATTGACGCCGTCAACGACACAGACCGCGATGCACGCGAACTGGCTGAATTGTGCTTGCAGCTCACACCAGCAGCTCATGTCAACCTCATTCCGTTGAACCCCACACCAGGTTGGCCAACTGTTGGAAGTTCGCCAGGACGAGTTGCAGCGTTTCAACGATTACTGCGAGACCTTGGCGTCAACGCCACTACGCGGCAAAACCGTGGTACAGAAATTGCCGCTGCGTGTGGACAACTTGCTGCTGGCCAGCCCGTGACCCTGAACGCATCTCGCGATCAACGCAAATAACGCGGGTTCGCTACTCTCAATTTGTCCTCCACTACGGGTAGCAAGCGCATTAACACTGCAGACAAATCTGAATCAAACGTGCCTGAACGAATTGCAGTAGCTAATTCTTCGTCGTCGTTCATTCCAAACGATGCCAGCACTGCTTCATGTCGAGCTTCTTGATCTGAACCCAGTTCAAGCTCACGACGAACAATGTCGACCATATTGATTGCGACTCGTGTGTGGAATTGCAATCGACCGTCAACGCCAGGCAACAAGTCACGCTCCATCCATTCATGAAGAGCTTCAAGGAGTTCGGCTGCTGTCGGCCGGTCATGCGGGGCGGTCATCGTGTTCCTTTTGTAAGAAGTTCAATCAGGTCATATTCATTTTCACAGACTCGACGTCCGATAGCTGCTAATTCATGACTGCGCACGATGCCTGACAGATGTGTTGCTGCTTGAGAGATACAAATGATTCCCCATTTCACCGTGCCGAGAGTTTCCCACCATCGCACAACATCAGGATCTGGTCGCACTCCCGTAACAGATGCATATGCATCAAAGAGCTCGTCATATGTACCGAGGCCTGCAGCAGGAAATGCTCCGCCAAAGCGCCACGCGCGCACACACAACCACCCGAGGTCTTCCATTGGGTCACCAATGTGGGCAAGTTCCCAGTCAAGAATTGCAGCCAGCCCTTGCTCGTTCACCATGATGTTGCCGAGACGATAATCACCATGTACCAGACATTCTGATGTCGACTCAGGCTGGTTGATATGTAACCATCGAAATGCCGCTTCGAAGACTGGATGAGGTTCTCCGAGGTCTCGCAGAACTGTCTGATATCTATTCATCTGATCATCGGCCACTAGCCCAGGAATTGACCAGGCGTCGATCTGATGTAATTGCGCTGCCGCCACGCCCAATTGACCGGTGAGCGCAGTACGGGCTGTATTAAACCTGTCGTCTCGCAGGATTTTACGAGCAATAGTTTCGCCTTCGACCGCACGCACAATCATGAACGGAGACTGCAGTTCTGTTCTCTCTGCGCCGTCCACAACCAACTCAGCAACTGGCACCCCTGCACGATGTACTGCCGACAAAACCCGGGGCTCGACTTGGAATCCACCAATAGCGCCTGGTCGCACGCGTTGTAGAACAAATTCTTCATCGTCAGCAGTGAAACGCCATGTCTCACGCGATGCACCGCCCGACAGTCGTTGAAGATTTGTGATGGAGGCCGCATTCATCACGCGAGTCAACCCCTGCTCAAGTTCCTCGTGTGCAGAGCCGACCATGTGTCTACTCTGTCATGCCCGATACCGTGTCTTCGTGCCGAACGACCCCGATATTTCGCCAGTTCTACAAACGAGCATTGTCAGCATTGTCAGAGAGGGCCGTTCCATCCTTGATTCGGTATCTCTCTCCATCTCGCCTACTGACAGGTGGGTCATTCTCGGGCCTAATGGTTGCGGCAAGACCACACTGCTTCGTGTTCTGTCGCTGTATCTGCACCCGTCGTCTGGAGATATTTTTGTACAGGGTCGCGCATTAGGAACATTTGATATTCGTCCGGTACGTCCACGGATCGCATATATGTCAGCATCGCTTGCTTCTGAGATTCGCCCTGCATTAACAGCTACTCAAGTTGTTATGTCAGCAAAATTTGGCGCACTTGAAACATGGTGGCATTCATACTCTGACGAAGACACTCAGCGTGCCCTGCAATGTCTTGACCGACTGGGTGTCGCATGGTGCGCAGAGCGTGAAATCGGAGCTTTGTCATCAGGAGAACAACAACGTGTTCTTCTCGCTCGGGCATTGATGACTGACCCTATTGCCCTACTTCTTGATGAACCGACTGCTCGACTTGACCTCGGTGGACGCGAGAACCTCATTCGGCTGTTACAGGACTTTGCAATCGACTACCCACGACTGCCATCTGTCGTTGTCACTCATCACGTCGATGAGATTCCACTCAGCACCACACACTGTGCACTGATGAGGGATGGAAAGATCTTTGCATCGGGTCCCCTACGCGAAACTTTGACTTCAGAGTCGCTTTCTGAGTGTTTCGGAACATCTCTGATTCTCGAGCAAAGAACAAACGGTCGGTTAACCGCTTACGCCCCGTGAACGACGCGAGCTAATCCAGTCTTTCCCGCCTCAACTTGAGCAGCAAGAACTCTGTCGAGGATGCCCGCAGTCCACAAACTACCGCCGTAGGAAAGATCAACTGTCACGACACATCCCGCATCGGTTGTCTGCAGTGCGATGGCCATGGTCCACGGCGAATGTCGCCTCCTATCAATCTCATCACGTTCGAATACGATGTGGTGCGAGGTGTTCACGGTGCGTTTCATACGCAGACGTTTCGACCGAGCAAACACTCCCACCTTTGCACGTAATTCAACATTCCACACGCCGTCACCCACCGCTTCGGCGTCATGGACCATCGGCATCCATTCGACATACCGAGCAAGATCTGCGACATAGGGATGTACGAATGCTGACTCTACGGCCACCACCACATCAGATGAATACTGCATGTGATTTACTCTTCGTCTTTGGGTTCTTGACCAAATGCTCGACCCAGTAATCGACCAAACGTGGGTTGGTCGTCATCAGGTTCAGCCGACTTTGCAAGTCGTGGCGACCACGGAATAGCTTGCGTCTCGTCCGGGTCTGGATTTCCCTCAAAGAGTGACGGGCGTTCTCGTTCTGGCTTTTTGGCAGAGACACGCTTCGTTCGAGTGACGGGGGGCGGTTGCGGATCATCATCGACGCGAAACAATTTAGGAACAGCATCACGTCGATCATCAATTGTCCAACCCCTGGGAACACTGAGAGCATTGGCATGACGACGACAGAGGCGACCTGCTAATTCACGTTCGGGAACTGCGCGGTTATCAACCCACACCATGAGTTGTGCCTTGTCAATGCCGTATGACACTTCAGCAAGACCTGCACACCCAGGTCTCTCACATAACTTGCGCACCACTCCAACGATAGTTCCAATTGGTCAGCATCGGGACCATTTCCCTCGGGACCACTAAGACGGAGGTCTGTATTTACCCAGGGACTCCTGGCAATTGCACGCCTGGCACTGGCCGTGCCGGCAAGACACAGACAACACCCATACCTTGACGATCTTTGAACTGCCCCATCTCAAGTGGACATGATCGATCAATTGCAATCAATTGCTCCACAACGGCATCATGAGGTTGAGTGCAGGAGATTTCCACTGCAGATAGCGATGAGTCGATATTGACACACGACCCAGAAGCCAATAACTGGTCAATCGGACGAGGCACACCTGGTGATGTCAAGGCATGAGCGATCAACACCAACACTGCACCAATGACACTGGCAATTACCATTCCACGCCATGGAAACCGCGCGGGGGAATACGAAATGAAAGTCTCAGTATTGCTACCACCACTACTGACCGATGAAAGTTTCGAAACAACAACTGATGCGTCATATGCGCGACGCAATTCAGGACTGGACAATGTTTTCCATGCCAAATTTATTTCAGTCATTCGCTGTGAATCATTGCTTGACTTCACATTCACATCGGGGTGAATAGCGCGCATCCGTTCTCGATACGCACGCCGAATAACGTCGATACTCGCTTCTGCAGACACACCGAGAACTTGGTAGTGCGTTTTCTCAATACCCATGACGCACATCTATGAGACCAATGAGGGGTTCTTCGTTAATGAACCGTTTGACATTCTCCGTAATGCGCGCAGACAACAATGGCACTGCCATTTCCGGCGTGTTTCCTACGTGTGGCGTGATGATGCAATTTGGAAGCGACCACAACGGGTGGCTCTCGGGTAACGGCTCAGGGTCTGTTACATCGAGAGCTGCTCCCCCAATCACATTATTTTCCAATGCCCATACCAAGTCATCCGTGACAATATGCCCACCACGCGCAACATTAATGAGCCACGCATGTGGTTCCATCACTTCAAGTTCTGGCTTGCCAATCAATCCGACAGTCTCTGGCGTCAGCGATAGTGCCAAGAACACCACATCAGCACCCACCAACGCATCAACTAAATTTTCTTGCCCCACTAGAGTGTCAACGCCATCAATATCTTCAACTGTTCTTCGAACAACCGTGATTCTGCAATGAAACGGCGTGAGTAACCGAACCAGCGACTCTGTGATTCCTCCTCCACCAACAATGGTGACTGCAGCTCCCAACAAGTTCCGGCCCGCGGGACCAGTCCATTTCGATGCACGTGAATAGCCTGCAACGTGTCGCATACCTGCAAGAGCCAAAGCCAAAGCATGTTCGGCGACGGGTTCGGCATAGACGCCCTTGCCACATGTCCAGATGCGATCATCATCGAGTATGGGAACAAAGTTCTCGATTCCTGCAAATGGAACTTGCACCCACTCAAGATGACCATGTGCGTCGAGGATTTCACGCAAGCCAGATGCATTTCGAGCTGCACTCCACACAATTGCCGAAGCATCGGCCGGTTCGACAATGTGTGCACCACCAGCAATCACAGCATCGCGCACCCACTCAGGTGACGTGGGTGGCTGAACGGCTATCGCGCGACTACTCGGAGGTTCCATATGGGTGTAACGCTACGTCAACTACCCGCAAGAGTCGCAGCGATTTCACTGGACGAACTACCGGACCTGCGCAAAACAACTGTGACAAACCACAATGCACCAAGAGTGACACAGAACAAAATAACAGCACCAACACCCCAAAATGGCTTGATGGTGCTACGAGTTGCACCAAGCAGTGCCACAGGGAACGTTGTGGACCCGGCCTCACTGATCAGGGTTGAGATGACCGCGTTATCGAGACACAAAGTAAACGACAACAATCCACCAGCAATGAGGGCCGAAGAAATCAATGGCAGTGTGATTTGCCGAAACGCACGAGCAGGTGGAGCTCCCAAGTCAGCCGCAGCTTCTTCAAGAGCTTCGTCAAGTCCTGCTAGTCGCGCACGAACAATCAGGGTGACCACTGCACTTGCATAGAGAGATTGACCAACCCACAGCTTGTTCATACCGCCGTTAAATGGACCCCATCCATGTTTGAACGGATATCCAATGAGAGGAAAATCTGCAATACGCGGGAACCACGTCGCAAGCGCGATGGCATCCATAATTTCAGGCGTCACCAAAATAAGAAACACGGTGGCCATAAATACCTTGGTCCATACTCCAGGCCGTCGTGCAAGCGCTACACCTGCAAACCACCGAGAACGACTGCCAAAATTGTGGCTCCAAACGCTGCAATAAACGAGTTGCGGATCGCGTCACCAATGCTTGCAAAGTCAAAAACGGTTTCATACCAGTTAGTTGACATGCCGTTGACAACAAACGCCAACAAGAATGCAGCTGGCCCCGACCAATTCAAAAGGCGACGTGAAATCTTCGTCGTACGCATCAAGACTTTTCGAAGAACAACCGAAATCACAAACAAAGCAGCAAAACGAACCAGCACTGCCCAGGCCACTGAGCCAGCAAACAGTTCGTCCCACCACTTCACTCCGGGATTTCCCGACCAAATAGTGAAAGAGCTTCCACCGTTAAATGAATGGAATACCACGAGCAAGATAGGGATGAACAAGAACACCAAGACAAGAACAGTCCACGCACTTAATGCAATGGGCAACACATCGAAGTTGAACCAAGATGCTTTCCCTTCTCGTGTACGACTAACAGCCCGTTCATGAAATGAATGCTTGATTCGAGTTGAAATTGCCGGTGGATGTTTTATTACCCACGAAATCAGCCACACGATGCCGGCACCAACAACCATGGAAAGCAGCACGGCACCAATCATCAGAATTGCCATTGCCGAGCCGAGTGGCCAGTTTTGAGCGCCACTAAATTGTGATGCGATCATCGAACCGATCATGTTTCCTTTTGCACCACCAAGAACAGTGGCCGTGACGTAATCGCCACACATCGGAATAAACGTCAATAGAACGCCTGCGATGATTCCGGGGCCAGCCAATGGCAATGTGACACCAAAGAAGGTCGCAACTCGTCCAGCACCTAAGTCTTTGCTCGCTTCACGCATGCGGATGTCAATGCGATCAAGCGCCACGAACAACGGCAGGATCATGAAACCCAAGTAGTTGTAAATGATTGCCACTTGCACAGCAAGAGGCGTCTCAAGGATTTGAATTCCTTGCGTACCGATCCATCCCATGTGGACCAGCCACTTCGAAAAGAAGCCGTTCGGCGCAAGCGGTATTCGCCACGCGACTGTACGAATCAGAAAGCTAGTGAAACTGGGAACAACCACTAAAGCAAGAATGATTGCTTTCCACTTTTCGGGAACCTTAAACGCAGCGAAATACGCAACCGGTAAACCGATGAGCAGGCATCCGATTGTGGCAATGGTCGATATTCGCAATGTTGATTTAAAAACCTTGAAGAAGGTCTCGTCAAAAACATGTGAGTAATTTCCGCCAGTCAGATGACCAAAATCAACCGGAATTAATTTCGTACCATTTTTTGCGCCGAAGCTATAAGCAACGATGAAGCCAATCGGTACAGCAAAAAACAGCAGATACCAAATAATCGACGGCAGAGCAAGTGCGAACTTAGGAGCCCGCAGCCGTTTGCGATATGTAGTTGCGACCGGTGCGGTCACCCTTATCAGGCTCCGGCCTTGGCTTTTGCTTTATTCAAAATGTCGACTAAGCGGTCAATTGAAGTGTTCAAAATCTGGGTGTGCATTGTCTTTACTTCTTCAGGCTTAAAGAAAATCATGTCGCCATTCACAAGGTCTGGAGCCAACTCGGAAATGAGTTGTTCCATGTTCTTCATGCCTGTGTTGTAACCGTGGTACGAAAGATCTTTGATGGAGTTCTCAGGTATCAGAATCCAGTTGATCCACGAATGCGCGGCTTCTATGTTCGGAGAGCCTGCTGCAATACAGAAGTTGTCCATAAACAGTTCAGTAGCGGGAGTCCCGAGGACCCAGCGCCAATTTTCTGGGGTGCCGCCTGCATCTTTGATGCGAACATATGCCTGACGCGCGTCACCATTCCATGCCATTGCCAACGTGTAGGCACCTTCAGCAAGTTTGGTGCTCGGGTAACTGTCAAACGCCTTGATGTGTGGCGCAAGTTCATCAACAAGGAACTTTTCTGCCGCATCAAGCGATGCTTTGTCCTCGGTATTCCAGTCGATTCCGTTGGACCAGAAATATGGACCTGCATAGTTAGGGGCAGCGTCAATGACTGAGCACTGACCACTTGCTTCACCCATGCATGCATCAAGGAAGTCTTGCCACGTATTGAGTTCTTTTTTGATCTTGGTGGTGTCGTAGAAGAAACCAGTGGTGCCCCAGTTCTTGCAAACCGAGTAGTCGTTGTTCTTGTCCCATGCTTGACCAAGGAAGGCATTATCGACATTGACCATGTTTGGAAGAAGCGTCTTGTCAAACTTCTCAATGAGCCCTTTTTGAATCATTTGTACGATGTACGGACCTGTTGGAACAACAATGTCGAACCCGCTGCTCTTGCCGCCACCTGCTGACAACTTGGTAATGAGGTCTTCGTTGCTACCGAAATAGTCAACTTTCATTTTTACGCTGAGGCTTGATTCAGCAAATGATCCGACGAGCGCTGGGTCGTCGTAGTCACCCCATGTGTACATCGCAAGAGTGCCAGACGATTTATTGATGACGCGGCTCCAGTCACCTGACGCTTCTTTCGCACCACCCGCTGCTGCAGTTGTGTCAGGTGAAGCCGAATCTGATCCGCCACATGCCATCAACACCACTGCCATACCGGCCGATGCTGTTCCCGCTTTGATAAATGCGCGGCGATTTAATTTGTCGCGAAAGCTATCGGGGGCAAGAATTCGAAGTTCCTGTGTCATGTGATTTCTCCTTGTTGTGTAGTTATAAGAGATTCGGTTCAAGGGACAACCTAGTCCCTCGACTGGCTGTCGCTAGCGGTCTAGTCGTTGTGGGGTTCGGCCATCACTACCCCGGCTTGACGGGCTGAGAATAGATACACCTCTTCAGGCGCCCACGAGCACCACACCGAGTCACCCAAGGCGGGACGGTTTGCATTGGTGCGCGGTGACATGACAATGAGGTCGCGGTCTCCGGCAGTGACGACATACTGCAGCACGTCGCCAAAATGGGAAATTCCAGACACCCGAGCCTGCACCACATTGTGCGCTTGTTGCGGGCGTTCCGATGTCAGCACCATGCACTCAGGGCGAACTGCGGACAATGTGTCTTCGCCATTCGGAACATCTTCTTCGGGGCGCGACGCGATGAATACAGTGCCATCATCTGCGATTGCACCATCTTCCGTAGCAACACCAGTCCAGAAATTGTTGCGGCCAATGAAACCCGCCACAAATGCAGACGAAGGATGCTCGTACACAGTCTCAGGGTCACCCAGTTGTTCAATATGGCCGTCGAGCATGATTGCGATGCGATCAGACATGGACATTGCTTCTTCTTGGTCATGAGTCACGAACACAAAGGTGATTCCGAGACGACTTTGAAGAAGCTTTAACTCGATCTGCATCTCTTCGCGAAGTTTGCGATCGAGAGCACCGAGTGGTTCATCGAGAAGCAGAACGCTCGGGCGATTCACTAGTGCGCGAGCAACAGCGACTCGTTGCTGCTGTCCTCCAGACATCTGACGTGGATGACGCTCTGCAAGTTTGGACATCTGCACCATGTCAAGAGCTTCAGCAACACGAGTTGCAACTTCACTCTTCGGTGTGCCCGATTGCTTAAGACCGTACGCAACGTTCTCTGCAACGGTCATATGAGGAAACAGTGCGTAGTGCTGGAAAACAGTATTGACTTCGCGCTTATACGGCGGAATGTTTTGCACTTCAAGACCGTTAATACGAATATGGCCGGCGTTTGGCTGTTCGAATCCGGCAAGCATCCGCAATGTCGTTGTCTTACCGCAACCACTGGGGCCGAGCAACGACAAGAACTCACCTGGATGAACGGAAAGGTTCATGGAGTCAACAGCGACCATGTCGCCGTATTTCTTCGTCACATTGACGAGTTCTACTGATCCGCGCTCAAGTGCCACTGGACCTCCCCTTTGCGTGTCGTTCAAATCATAGGCATCTTGAAACGCTATGGCGGAATCATGAGACCGAAATTCACTCTTCATCTCCCGAGGTCGCAATCTAGTGTTCATATATGATCCCCTCCGACTTCAACGAGATTGAACACCTCGCTCAACGTCATCTCTGGGGCCACTTCACTCGTCTCGCAGGCGTTCAGCGCGATGGGCTCCCCATCATCGATCGCGGCGAAGGTGCCTACGTGTACGACGCACAGGGTCGCAAGTATCTCGATGGTCTCAGCGGTCTCTTCACTGTCAACATCGGACATGGACGCACAGAGCTTGCCGAAGCTGCACGTGCTCAGACCGAGAAGCTCGCTTATTTCCCGATATGGAATTACGCAACAGAACCAGCAGCGCGTCTTGCGGGCAAATTGGCTGACCTTGCGCCCGGAAACCTGAACCGAGTCTTCTTTACGACAAGTGGCGGTGAAGCTGTTGAAGCGGCATGGAAACTGGCGATCCAATACTTCTCCATCATCGGACAACCTCAGCGCCGCAAAGTCATCAGTCGCGACTACTCGTATCACGGCACCTCAATGGGTGCGCTTTCCATCACCGGCATTCAAGCATTGCGTGAACCGTTCGAACCCCTTCTTCCCAATGCTCTGAAAATCCGCAACACGAACCACTACCGATGTGGCACGTGTGCTCAACTCGACGCGTGCACTCTTGATTGTGCCGACGATTTGGAACGTCGCATTCTTGAAGAAGGGCCAGACACCATCGCAATGGTGATTATGGAACCAGTACAGAACACTGGTGGTGCGCTCGTACCTCCCGATGGATATTGGAAGCGTGTTCGCGAAACATGCACCAAATACGGAATTCTCCTTGTTTCGGATGAAGTTATTTGTGCATTTGGCCGCCTCGGTCACATGTTCGGCTCTGACAGATTTGGATACCAACCAGACATGATCACCTTTGCCAAAGGAGTCACTAGTGGTTACTCCCCTCTTGGTGGAGTTTTAGTGAGCGACAACATTGCCGCACCCTTTCTTGAAGAAGGAAACAATGTGTTTTTGCATGGACACACTTTCGGAGGGCACCCGGTTAGTTGCGCAGTTGCACTTGCAAACATCGAAGTCCTTGAGCGTGAGGACCTCTGCGGAAACGTATTACGGCACGAAGCATTGTTCGATGACGTGATGGCATCTCTCAATGAGTTACCGATCGTGGGTGATGTGCGAGGGTGCGGATATTTCCGAGTGGCTGAATTAGTTCGTGATGCTGAGACAGGTGAGACATTCACAGACGAAGAGAGCGAATGGCTACTACGCACCGTTGTGTCGCCGATGATGTACGACGCCGGACTGATTTGCCGCGCAGATGACCGTGCAGACCCAGTGATTGTGCTGTCCCCCACACTTGTGTGTGGCGAAAAAGAACTTGAATTTATTCGGTCAACACTGACAACAGTTTTTACTGAAGCCTGGCGTCAATACCAAAACCGGTAACTCGGTTTAGCTCTCGAGGTTTGCCATGACGTGCTTGATGCGCGTGTAGTCGTCAAGTGCATATGCAGACAAATCTTTTCCGTATCCAGACTTCTTGTATCCACCATGCGGCATTTCTGCCACAACTGGAATGTGTGTGTTGATCCACACACAACCAAAATCTAGATGCTTAGCCATACGCATAGCGCGACCGAAGTCACGAGTCCATACAGATGACGCAAGCCCGTACTCAACACCATTAGCCCAACGCAATGCTTCGTCTTCATCAGAGAATCTCTGCACCGTAATGACTGGTCCAAAGATTTCGTTCTGAATCATTTCATCGTCTTGCTTCAGGTCAGCAATGACAGTTGGTGTAAAGAAGTAGCCGTCGTTACCTTGGCGTTCTCCGCCAGTGACAACGCGAGCATGCTTCGGGGTGCGATCAACAAACCCTGCAACGCGCGCCAACTGATTCTGGTTATTCAGCGGACCAAACGCTGCTTCAAGATCTTTCGGACCACCAGTGCGCGTTGCGGCTGCTTGCTCAGCGAGTGCGGCTACGAACTCTGCATAAATTTTGGGTCCACACACAACTCGCGTTGCAGCGGTGCAGTCCTGCCCAGCATTGAAATACCCAGCGGCCGCGATTCCGGCAGCTGCAGCTTCAATATCAGCATCGTCAAACACAATGACCGGTGCCTTACCACCAAGTTCAAGGTGTACTCGCTTCAAACTTTTCGCTGCAGCTTCAGCCACTTCAATACCTGCACGAACAGATCCGGTGACAGACACCATGGAAGGAATGTCATGAGTCACCATTGCTCGGCCAGTATCGCGATCACCACAAATGACATTCAGTACGCCTGCTGGCAAAAACTCCGCTGCAATTTCTGCAAGCAAAGTGGTTGACGCCGGAGTCGTATCAGACGGTTTCAAAACAACTGCGTTACCAGCCGCAATGGCAGGCGCAAATTTCCATACGGCCATCATCATCGGATAATTCCATGGTGCAACTTGTGCACACACACCTATTGGTTCGCGGCGAATCATTGATGTCATGTTTGCCATGTACTCAGCAGTTGCTTTACCTTCGAGCATTCGTGCTGCTCCGGCAAAGAAACGAATTTGGTCGACCATGGGAGGAATTTCTTCGCTCATGGTGAGCGCGATTGGTTTGCCAGTGTTCAGCACTTCAGCAGCAACTATTTCTTCAGCGCGTGCTTCGATGGCATCTGCAATGCGATACAACGCCAACGAACGTTCCGACGGAGTTGTTTGACCCCAAGACTTGAACGCATGCGCAGCGGCCTTCATGGCGCGGTCGACATCTGCTGTACCGCTTAGGGCTGCCTCACCGTATTGCTGTCCAGTAGACGGGTCGATAATGGCGGTTGTCTGACCATCACTCGCATCAACGTATTCACCATTAATAAAGTTCTTGAAACTCTTCATGTTCTAAGGATTCCACATATCCCACCATGCCGTCCACACTCCACCCATTTAGTGAGATATACCTATTGGTATGACAGAAATCCTTTCTATTGGAGTTCCTCGAGAAGTAAAGATCGCTGAAGGTCGAGTGGCGATGACTCCGGACGGTGTCAGAGAATGCGAGCGTTACGGCATAGCCGTGTGCGTGGAAACTGGCGCTGGCGAAGGTGCCTCTATTTCAGATTCAGACTTTATTGCGGCTGGAGCGACAATTGTTCCCACTGCTGCTGACGCATGGGCGCAACCGATGGTGGTGAAAGTTAAGGAACCAAAGAAAGAAGAGTTCGGTTTCCTGCGCCGCGACCTCACGTTGTTTACGTACTTGCACCTGGCGGCATACCCGGACGTTGCTAGAGCGCTAATTACCGCGGGCACCACATCGTTTGCATACGAGACAGTACAAATGCCAGATGCCTCACTGCCGTTGCTCGCACCCATGAGCGAAGTGGCAGGCCGATTGGCGCCGCAGATGGGAGCGCACTTCTTGGAGTCTCACAATGGCGGTCGCGGCGTATTAATGGGTGGAGCGCCCGGAGTGCGTCCCGCCAAGGTTGTTGTACTCGGCGCTGGAAATGTTGGCTGGAATGCTGCGTGGATTGCAGCAGGCATGGAGGCAGAAGTAATTTTGATTGACAAGAACATTGATCGCTTGCGATACGTAGACCAGATACATCGGGGCAGAATTTCTACTCTTGCATCTAATCGCGGTTCCATTGAACGAAGCGTGCTTGATGCAGACCTTGTTATCGGAGCCGTGTTAGTTGCAGGAGGTAGAGCGCCGGTAGTTGTGAGCGAAGACATGGTTCGGTCAATGAAGCGAGGCGCTGTCATTGTTGACGTGGCAGTAGACCAAGGCGGATGCATTGAAACCACACACGAAACAACACATACAGACCCCGTTTATGTGCAACACGGTGTCGTGCATTATGCCGTAGGCAATATGCCAGGCGCCGTTTCACACACAAGTACGTATGCGCTGACAAACGTTACGTTGCCGTATCAGTTAGAAATCGCCCGAAGTGGCGCGCGAAGTGCTGTTGAAAAGAATCCTGCTCTTGCGCACGGGCTCAGCACTCACCATGGTCATGTGACCTACGAGGCAGTAGCTACTGCTCTCTCCCTACCGTTCGTTACGCCGCAGGACGCTGTCAGGGAATAGGTTGTAGCGATGGCATCGCTTGCAACTGACCTACAAATCCCCAAAGTCCCGTTCATTATGGATCAGCAACGGTCTGATCGCCATGCCCTACTGCGAGAGATTGCTAAAGAAAGCTGGCTCGCTCGTACAGACATCGGTTATTCCGTTCTCACCTACGACTCAGTGATGGGAATCCTGCGTGACAAGCGATGGCACTCGGCCACCGGCATGGTTGCTCAACTGCAAGGCATTACCGATGAAGCGTTTCTCAGCCGCCGTCAAGTTTCTATTTTGAATGCGGAAGGCGACGTTCACGTTCGCTTGCGTCGCCTTGTAGCACCAGCATTCTCACCACGCAGTGCAGACCGACTTCGCCCTTTCATGCGCGAGACCGTGAATTCACTTCTCGACCCGTTTACCGCTTCCGGCAAAGCCGAAGTGGTACGCGATATTTGCGAGCCCTACCCCATTCCCATCATTTGTGAGTTGTTGGGTGCACCAAAAGAAGACTGGAAACTCTTTAGTCGACTTGCCACTGAGATCTTGCTGATCTTTAGCCAAAATTTGGCACAGAATATGTCGGTTTTCCTCAATGCCCAACAAGAACTTGAAAAATACACAGAAGGACTCATTGAGAAACGCAGAAGTGTGCCAGCCGATGACCTCATCACAGATCTCATTGCAGCTGAAGAGGCTGGCGACAAACTCAATACAGAAGAACTCACAATGATGGTGGACGCTGTCATTGTGGGTGGCACAGATACCACTCGCAATCAATTAGGTCTCGCACTCGCACTGTTTGCTGAATACCCAGAACAGTGGGCACAACTTGGCAAAGACCCGTCACTTGCACAACGCGCAGTGGAAGAAGTCTTGCGATTCTCTGGCGCAGTTGGCGGCACTATTCGTTTTGCATCAGAAGATATTGAATACAACGGAGTGCTTTTCCCTAAGGGAACCTTTATGAGCACATCAATGAGCACTGGAAATTACGACAAATCAGTCTTTCCTACACCAGAAACTTTCGACATCACACGCGAGCCAGTCGGACAACCACATTTGTCGCTTGGTGCTGGTATTCATTATTGCCTCGGAGCATCGCTTGCCCGAGCTGAACTACAAGAGGCATTCACGGTGTTGTCACAACGAATGCTGAACCTAGAACTTGATGGTCCCGTTATCTACAAACCATCAAATGTTGGCATTTTTGGGCCAGCATCACTTCCAGTGAAGTTCACTCCATCGCGCTAGTCGCAGCAACTATCACGCCAACCACACGTACGGCATTTGAAGTGAGCATGTTCTGGCGTGAGATCACCCGTACATAACGGACACTCAGCGAATGTGCCGTACCGAGTACGGCAACTATCAGCATTTGTTGTCGGGGCCGTCACTGTGGTCGGTGAATCTATTTGCACACTGTCATTATTGTCACATTCAGACCCGTGCGCGTGGACCAACACGCCAAACGCCCGTTGTGAGAACTATCGTCACAACGACCCCTATGACAGATACCGACAGCCAGACGACGAAGAAACGTGCACCTGCCAGACCAGGAACCGCACGAGCCGCATTTGGGTACAGAGATTTCCGCATCATGTGGTACTCAAACTTCCTGTCAAACATCGGCACTTGGATGCAGAACGTGGTGCTCCCCGCCTACATCTACCAACGCACACACCGAGCATCAGCTGTTGGCATCTTTGTTTTTGCCCAGTTAGGTCCTCTTCTTCTGCTTTCCATTCCCGCTGGCGTGCTTGCCGACAGGTTTGACAGACGCAAATGGCTTGTCTTTGCCCAATCCATTCAAATGTTTGGTTCAGTCATGTTGGGAATTCTCACCATCACACATGCGCCGATCTTGGCTCTCTTTCTGGCACAGATGACTGTCGGAATCGGAAATGCATGTAACGCGCCAGCATTCTCCGCAGTGCTACCGAGCCTGGTTCGTCCAGAAGATTTGGGCGGCTCTATTAGTTTGAACTCTGCATCGATTAATGGATCGCGCGTATCTGGACCAATTTTGGTTGCCGTCATGATGAGTTGGGGCGTTACTGCAGGTCAGGTGTTTATCTTTAACGCAGCAACGTATTTGTTTGTGACATGGGCCGTATTGCACATCACACTTCCACCACACACGCCTCAACGGGAACACGGTCTCAAGTCATTCACTGCAGGGTTCCGTGTTGCTCGAGACAGGCCATCGATTGGGCGCATGTTGATGTCGATGAGTTCCTTTTCCATGTTCTGTCTTCCATTCGTTGGACTTTTCCCAGCAGTGGCCGACCTCACGTTTCACATTCAGCCCAAAACCGTGATGTACAAATGGCTATATGCCACGTGGGGCTTTGGAGCACTACTTGGAGCACTCGCCATCGGCACTGTTCTTGCACCTTTTGATAAACGAAAGGTTGCGCGTGTGGGTTTCTTCGCATTCTCTATATCGATGACTCTGTTTGCAACAGTGCGGGGCACAACCCTTGCCTTTATCACTGCCTTTTTCCTCGGGATTGCGTACTTCGGCACAACCACATCACTAATGACCGTGTTTCAGAGTCGACTAGAGACAAACATTCGTGCCCGTGTCATGGCGTTGTGGTTCATGGCCTTTGGCGGAACAATTCCGCTCGGCAATGCGATCTTTGGCCCCGTAATGGACGCCATCGGCTCACGACCTGTTTTGTACATGGGTGCACTGTGGGCTTTGTTCTTATCGTGGTGGTGCAATATCGAAAAGATCGACCAACGCGATGTCTCTCAGCCCATCAAGGCCTGAACGACTCGTTCTGTTTCCGCAACGCGCGATCCCTTAACTAACACAACAGTGTTTGAATCAAGACCGCCAAGAGTGTTTGCTACATCGGTCAGTGACAACGCATTAGTTTCATAGAGGTCTGTCTCTAACGCAAGTAACTCGATTCCTAATTGCCGACACAATTCTGCAATTTGTCGATGTGCCATGTCTGAGTGAAGTACTTCAGCCATAACTCCCAGCACCGCATATTTCTGCTTGGCAGAAGTCTCTGCCATCGTTCGTAATGCAGCAGCAACTGACACTGGGTTTGCGTTATACGAATCATCAAGAATGCGAATTCCATTACGACCAACAACCCATTGCATGCGTTGGCTAGAACTTTGTGTATTAGGTAGCGCCTCAACACACTGTGCAATTCCGATTCCACACATAATGCCAACTGCAACTGCAGAAGCAGCATTTGATGCCATGTGAATTCCCGGCAGTGGGACTACACCTACTGCACTCTGATCCCCCGTGGTGAAACGCACTGTGCAACATCCGCGGTCATCCACAGAGACAATCTCCCATCGAACAGAAGCAGTTTCAGAAGATCCAAAGGTCATGACGTGGGCTGAAATACCGTGCACGGTTTTCATTGCATTGACAGAGTCTGAATTAACAATTGCCACTCCCGACGGAGGCAAGGCCGTGAACAGTTCAGCTTTGGCGCGAACTACTCCTTCGATTCCTCCCACTCGCTCACTATGTGCATCGCCCACTTCAGTAATCACACCAATCTGAGGATGGCCAACGTCGCACAACCTGGTAATTTCACCGAGGCCGCGCATTCCCATCTCCAACACCAAAGCGTCGCACGCATCTGGTGCATTGATAATCGTGACCGGTACTCCGATGTCGTTGTTCAATGACTTCTCAGGTCCGTGTGCATTCGCGAACTGCGATTTCAAAACAGCCAGAACTAAATCTTTTGTGCTGGTCTTTCCGACCGAACCAGTAATACCAATGACACGACCGTTAAGAGTTGCTGCGAGACGACCACGACAATGGCGACCAATTGCGGTTAATGCTGCATCACAATCATCAACTTCGACACATGTCAGAGCATCGACAGATTTTCCTCGCTGCACGATGGCAAATGGTGCACCGGCAGTCACTGCGTCACGAAGATAATCATGACCATCCGCTTCGCCGCCCAACGCCACAAATGCTTGGCCGTGGCGCAGGGTTCGAGAATCAAAAGCAATGCCTGATGCCTCGCAATCAAGCCCCACAAGCGTTCCATGAGCAACTGATGCCACTTCAGAGGCGGTGATGAGCATGGAACGACCCTAGTGGCGAGTACCGTCTTACCGATGGACACCACCGACCGGCGCACCACCCTTGTGGTCATTTTTGGTGGGCAATCTGCAGAACATGACGTGAGTTGTGTGACTGCCGCTCATGTCCTTCGCGCAGCGAACCCCGACACCTATCGCACCGTGCCTGTTGGCATTGCCCGCGACGGAAGATGGCACCTGCCTGATATGGCCGAACTACCTCACGGTGGTGTTGACCCTGCATCGGTACCAACACATCTGATTGCTGCGGGAGCAGTGACTACATCAACAGTTGTTTCCCTGTTGGCCGAATCTGGCCCCATCGTTGTGATGCCTCTCCTTCATGGTCCACTCGGCGAAGATGGAACAATCCAGGGCCTCTTGGAAATGCTCGATCTTCCCTATGTCGGTAGCGCGGTCTTAGCGAGCGCAATTGCAATGGACAAAGGCGTATCGAAGTCTCTTTTTGCACACGCGGGAATTCCACAAGCACGACATGCCACATTGCGAGAAGACGCAGTGACGACTGACTCCCTGAACGACGTTGTTCTCTCTCTTGGCTTTCCGATGTTTGTGAAGCCAGCCAACATGGGCTCTTCCGTTGGTGTTTCAAAAGCTCATGACCTGGGTGAACTCCGCGCGGCAGTGCAACTTGCTGCGTCGTATGACCAATGGATTGTGTGTGAAGAAGCAATAGTCGGAAGAGAAATTGAAGTTGCAGTTATTGGTAACCGCACTCCGCGTGCTTCAGTTGCCGGTGAAATAACTCCTGGCAATGACTTCTATGACTACGAAGACAAATACGTCACCGATGCTGCGACTCTGAATATTCCAGCGCGACTTACATCTGAACAATCTGATGCTGTTCGTGCGTTAGCAATCGCAGCCTACGAAGCGTTGCATTGTGAAGGGATGGCCCGAGTTGATTTCTTCTTTGAAGAAAACGGTCGCGGTTTTCTCTGTAACGAAATAAACACAATTCCTGGCTTCACACCAATATCGATGTATCCGAAGTTGTGGGCGGCCTCAGGTTTGGCCTACTCCGACCTCATTGACGAGTTAATTGTTCATGCACTAGAACGTCACGGTCGACGCAAGCGCAACACGACGCACTAACTGCCTGCGGCAGGAATGTTGATTACTTGACCAGGTAACAACAATTGACTGCTATCCGGCCAATTATTTGCAGTCAATAACGAACCGAGCGACACGCAGAAATTTTTCTGAATTCGGTAAAACGAATCGTTCGCTGCAATGGTGTACGTACCAGCAGGCCGAGTACCGCAACCAGGGCCGACTGGAGCAGCCGGTGCATTTGTAGCCCCTGGTGTAGCGGGATTTGCCGGTGTGGCATTGGGATCAACAGGCGCCACTACTGCTTGCGGCGGAATACGCAAAGTTTGACCTGGGTATGGGAACTGCGCTGGGCTGACCATTGCGTTATATGCCAACAACGTTGTCAGCGAAATACCGAACTTATTAGCAACTGCAAGTGGAGAGTCGCCTGCAACAACTGTGTACACCGTTTCTGTACCCACGGCATTAGAAGGCAAAGTAGTAGTTGTGCCTGGCAATGTGCTTGCAACCGGAGGAATAGTTGCAAAGTTGGTGGGCGTTACGTTCACAACAGTGGTGGCAACACCCAATGTGTCTCCCCCACATGATGAAAAACCGAAACCAGAAACCATGACGAGCGCCAGTGCCAACGAAGTGGACTTCGATTTCGAAAAGACGCGGCGACCTAACACAGGTACTAACAGTAGAGCCTGAGAGGGCCCAAAGGGTGACGCTTCGTCACTGCCAGTGTCACATCAAGGGTCGCTCGGTGGGAAGGATTGGTGACGGCAACGATGTTTCACCCATGAGATAGGTGTCAACGCCTGCAGCACATGCACGGCCTTCAGCAATAGCCCAGACTATGAGGCTTTGTCCACGACCCATGTCGCCTGCCACAAAGATGCCAGGAACGTTTGTCTGGTACTCACGATCGCGGGCAATATTTCCGCGTTCATCAAGAGACACTCCTAACTGATCGAGCCAAGAACCCTTGTCGGGCCCAACAAAACCCATTGCAAGAAACACAAGGTCAGCGGGAATCTCAGTATCGGTTCCCTCTTTCTTTACGAATCGACCATCAATCATTTCCACTTCATGGATTAACAGTGCGCGCACGTTTCCATTTCCGTCATCAATAAACCGTTCGGTGTTGACACTGAAAATCCGATCGCCGCCTTCTTCATGTGCTGATGACGTGCGATAAACCATGCTGTACTGCGGCCATGGGTTACCAGCAGAGCGAGTCTCTGGAGGACGAGCCATGATCTCAAGTTGAATAACTTGCGTGGCGCCTTGACGCAAGGCTGTTCCTAAACAGTCAGCACCTGTGTCGCCACCGCCAATAATGACAACGTTCTTTCCCTTGGCATCGATGTCATAAGTTGATGTATCGCCTTCTTGCACTTTGTTTGCAATCGGAAGATATTCCATTGCCTGATGCACGCCACGAAGTTCACGGCCAGGGATTGGCAGGTCACGCCATGATGTCGCACCGCATGCAAGAACAATCGCATCGTGTGATGCACGGAGGATTTCCATGTCAACAGAGCCGCCAACGTCAGCATTTGTGCGGAACTCGGTTCCTTCTTCGCGCATCTGCTCGAGGCGACGATCAAGGTGGCTCTTTTCCATCTTGAACTCGGGAATTCCGTAGCGCAAAAGGCCCCCAATGCGGTCAGCACGTTCAAGCACAACGACAGAGTGTCCGGCGCGAGTCAACTGTTGCGCAGTTGCAAGACCTGCTGGCCCGCTACCGATAACGGCAATCCGCTTTCCTGTTTGCAACGAAGGAATCTGTGGAGTAACCCAACCCTCTTCCCACGCACGATCAATAATCGAAACTTCAATTTGTTTGATGTTCACGGGATCTTGGTTGATACCAAGCACGCATGCTGATTCACACGGAGCCGGGCACAGACGTCCTGTAAATTCAGGAAAGTTGTTTGTTGCGTGTAGGCGCTCGATGGCATCATGCCAATGTTCGCGATACACCAAGTCGTTCCAGTCAGGAATCAGGTTGCCTAGCGGGCATCCGTTATTACAAAACGGTATACCGCAGTCCATGCAACGACCAGCTTGACTCTTAAGAATCTCACCATCAAAAGGTTCGTACACCTCTCTCCAGTCCTTCAAACGAAGTTCGACTGGTCGACGCGTTGGTCCGCTGCGACCCCATTTCAGAAATCCTGTTGTCTCACCCACGGGCAGCCTCCATCACTCGATCGGACGTTTCTTGTTCTGTCAGACCATCTGCTTTGGCAGAGGCCATGACAGAGAGAACCAGTTTGTAGTCACGCGGCATCACCTTGCGGAAATGTGTGACCTCGGTTTCATAGTCATTCAAGACTCGCTGCGCAACAGCCGAGCCAGTGAATTCGAAGTGGCGTGCAATTGTTGTGCGCAACCATTCGGCATCGATGCCTACAACAGTCTCAAGTTCCACCATTTCGTAGTTCACTTTTCCAGAGAACTCATTCTTCGGGTCATAGACATACGCAATACCGCCCGACATTCCGGCCGCAAAGTTGCGACCAGTTGCACCGAGCACAACAACATTGCCGCCTGTCATGTACTCACAACCATGGTCGCCAACACCTTCAACAACTGCAGTTGCCCCAGAGTTACGAACGCAGAAGCGCTCACCGACCAAGCCGCGAATAAAGATTTCACCACTTGTGGCGCCATAGCCAATGACATTGCCGGCAATCACGTTGTCTTCCGCCACGAATGGAGAATCACGATGTGGGTGCAAGACAATACGGCCGCCGGATAATCCCTTACCCAAATAGTCGTTGCTGTCACCTTCGAGTCGCATATCAACACCTGAAGGCACGAATGCTCCGAAACTTTGACCAGCAGAGCCAGTGAAATTGATGGTGATTGTGCCATCTGGCAGACCATCGCCTCCCCACTTCTTTGTGATCTCATAGCCGAGCATTGTTCCGACAGTGCGGTTGACGTTACGAATCGGCAATGAGATGGACACCGGAGTCGCATCAGCAAGTGCAGCCTTCGATAGTGCAATCAATTGATTATCGAGAGCATCAACAAGTCCGTGATCTTGTGCAACAGACATGTACGGAGTTGATGAATACGGATTCTGTGGAACCACGAGCATCGGCGAAATATCAAGACCCTGTGCCTTCCAATGATTCACAGCTTTCTCAGCATCGATTAGTTCAACGTGACCCACTGCTTCTTTCAGTGTGCGGAAACCAAGTTCAGCCAAATACTCACGAACTTCTTCTGCAATGTATTCAAAGAAGTTAATGACAAATTCGGGCTGGCCATTAAACCGCTTGCGCAATTCAGGGTTCTGCGTTGCGATTCCTACAGGGCACGTATCCAGATGGCACGCGCGCATCATGATGCACCCGCTCACAACTAGTGGGGCTGTAGCGAAACCGAACTCTTCTGCGCCGAGCAGTGTTGCAATGATGACATCGCGACCAGTTTTCATTTGTCCGTCAGCCTGCACCACAATTCGGTCACGCAGACCGTTCAACATCAGTGTCTGTTGTGCTTCTGCAAGTCCAAGTTCCCATGGGGCGCCTGCATGCTTCAGCGACGTCAATGGTGATGCACCAGTTCCCCCGTCATGACCAGAGATCAGCACAACGTCTGCTTTTGCTTTACTGACGCCAGCTGCAACTGTGCCGATTCCGACTTCGGCAACCAACTTCACATGCACACGTGCCAATGGGTTCGCGTTCTTCAAGTCATGAATTAGTTGCTTCAAGTCTTCAATGGAATAAATGTCGTGGTGAGGAGGTGGACTGATAAGTCCAACACCCGGTGTCGAGTGACGAGTCTTTGCAACTGCTGGGTTCACTTTGTAACCAGGCAACTGTCCACCTTCACCGGGCTTCGCGCCCTGTGCCATTTTGATCTGCAAGTCATCGGCATTCACCAAGTATTCACTGGTAACACCGAAGCGACCAGACGCCACTTGCTTAATTGATGAACGCTTGGAGTCACCATTAGCCATAGGAACAAACCGCTCTGGGTCTTCTCCACCTTCGCCCGTGTTGCTCTTGGCGCCTAAACGGTTCATTGCAATTGCAAGGTTCTCATGTGCTTCAGCAGAAATAGAGCCGTAACTCATCGCACCAGTTGAGAAACGCTTCACGATTTCTGACACTGGCTCTACTTCATCAATAGAGATTGACGGACGGTCACCTGTGCGCAGGTGAAACAATCCGCGCAATGTTGCAAGACGTTCCGACTGGTCATCAACGTCACGTGAGTATTGCTTGAACACGTCGTAACGACCCGAACGCGTTGCGTGCTGTAAACGGTACACAGTCTCTGGGTTAAAGAGATGGTACTCACCTTCACGACGCCACTGGTATTCGCCACCCAGTTCAATGCGACGATGCGAGCGAAGATCAGGACGCGTTGGATGCGCCAAGGCGTGACGTGTAGCAACCTCTGCAGCAATCTCGTCAAGACCAATGCCGCCTAAGCGCGACACAGTCCCAGTAAAGAATTCGTTTACTAATTCGGTAGACAAACCAATTGCTTCGAAGATCTGAGCACCCGTGTACGACGCAACGGTTGAAACACCCATCTTTGACATGACCTTCAAGACACCTTTTCCAGATGCCTTGATGTAATTCTTCACGGCCTTCAACGGGTCCATTGATCCGAGCAAGTACATGTCATTCGAGATGATGTTTTCTACGGTCTCGAATGCAAGGTACGGGTTAATTGCACCAGCACCAAAGCCAACCAACAACGCCATGTGGTGCACTTCACGCGCATCACCGCATTCCACAACTAAGCCCACTTGTGTACGGCGCTTTTCGCGAATGAGGTGGTGATGCACTGCGCTTGTCAGTAACAACGACGGAATCGGCGCAAACACCTCGTCTGAGTTTCGGTCTGACAACACAATGATGCGTGCACCGTTAACAATTGCTTCAGTTACTTCTGCACGAACATCATCAAGAGCCGAACGCAAGCCTGCGCCCCCATCGGCAACGCGATACAGACCACTGATCACTGCAGCAGAAAGATGCTGATGTGTGTTGTCATCATTGATATGAATGATCTTTGCTAAATCGTCGTTATCAATAATGGGGAACGGCAAAACGAGCTGACGACAACTATCTGGTCCAGGAGCCAACAAGTTTGCTTCCGGCCCAATGCTTGTCCCAATAGCCGTCACCACCTCTTCACGAATGGCATCGAGTGGTGGGTTTGTTACCTGTGCAAACAACTGCTGGAAGTAATCAAACAACAAGCGCGAACGGTCTGACAGGACAGCTATCGGAGTATCTGTTCCCATGGAACCAAGTGGCTCAGTCGCAGTTCGTGCGGTCGGACCAAGAATGACCTTGAGTTCTTCTTCTGTGTAACCGAACATCTGCTGGCGTCGTATCACGCTGTCATTGCTATAGACCACATGCTCTCGGTCAGGCAACGATGACAACTCTGTCAATCCTTCCGTCAACCAAGTCTCGTACGGATGCTGTGCAGCTAAATCTGTCTTGATTTCTTCGTCATCAACAATACGACCAAGCGATGTATCAACAAGGAACATCTTTCCTGGCTGCAAACGACCTTTACGGATGATGCGCGACGGTTCAATATCAAGAACACCTGCTTCAGATGCAAGAACAACGAGGTCGTCATTCGTAACCCAATAGCGTCCAGGACGTAATCCGTTGCGGTCAAGAACTGCACCAATCAGTGTTCCGTCCGTAAATGCGATATCTGCTGGACCATCCCATGGCTCCATCAACGATGAATGGAAGCGATAGAACGCGCGCTTTGCAGGGTCCATGTTCTCGTTGTTTTCCCAAGCCTCAGGAATCATCATCAACAAAGCGTGTGGCAATGAACGACCAGACAGATGCAATAATTCCAGCACTTCGTCGAAACTTGCAGAGTCACTCATGTCTGGCGAGCAAATTGGGAAAGCCCGCTCGAGACCAGGAATCATGTCGCTATCAAGCAGTGCCTCGCGCGTTGCCATCCAGTTGCGGTTGCCCTGCACCGTGTTGATTTCGCCGTTGTGTGCGATGTAGCGATACGGGTGAGCAAGTGGCCACGAAGGAAACGTATTTGTAGAGAAACGACTGTGCACCATCGCGAGGCACGATTCCATGCGGTCATCCCACAAGTCAGGAAAGAAGTCGCCAAGTTCAGGAGTTGTGAACATGCCCTTGTACACCAGTGTGCGTGATGACAGAGACGAGAAGTACGTACGCATGTCGCCTACGAGTGCTGATTCAATGCGCTTACGCGGAACAAAAATCTTGCGATCAAGATTAATACCCTGCGCGCCAGCAGGGTCATCCACAAAGAACTGACGAATGATTGGCATCATCGCGCGTGCCGATGCGCCAAGACAATCAGGGTTTATCGGAACGTCACGCCAACCCAATGGACGCAATCCCTCTTCGGTCATGATTTTCTCTACCGTGACAACAGCTGTTGCGGCACGTGTCGGGTCAGCTGGCAAGAAGACTAAGCCAGCTGCATAAGCGCCAGCAGCGGGAAGTGAAAAATCTACGACAGCTCGCAAAAACGCATCAGGAACTTGAATCAAGATTCCTGCACCATCGCCGGTGTCTGCTTCTGCACCCGTTGCACCACGGTGTTCCATGTTGCACAGCGCAGTGATACCGAGTGTCACGATCTCGCGACTGCGCACACCTTTGATATTTGCCACGAACGACACACCACACGCGTCATGTTCGAAACGTGGGTCATACAAGCCATGGGCAAGCGGGAGATCTGGGTTCATAAGCGTTTAGTCCTTACAGGAACCGTGCAAGCACGGCGGAGAATCAAAATGTGTTCTCCCGGGACAACGCTGGCCCGAGCAAGTACAAGACTACCGAGCCCGAAGGCCTCTCACCGTGTGATTTTGGACCTACTTGGCGTCGATGTAGGCAGGAGCGCGCTTTTCGAAGTCGCTCATCACTGATTCACGCTGGTTATGGCCACCAACGAGGCTGCCAATGATGCGACGCTCTGCTGCGAACTGAGTAGCGGCGAAATCAAGGGTCATGCGATTGAGCAATTCTTTTGCACCACGAACCGCATCAGGGCTGCGCTTGCAGATCTCGGCTGCATACGCAAAGGCATCTTCGCGAGGGGTGTCAGACAAACGAGTAACAACACCAATTTCAAGTGCTTCACGGCCATCAAAGATACGAGCTGACATCACGATGTCTTTCATAATGTCTGGACGAACAAGACCTTGCAACAACACTGTGCCTGCCATGTCTGGCACCAAGCCCCAATATGTTTCGCGCACGCTGAACTTTGTATCGGGATGTGCGAAGCGCATGTCTGCACCAAGTGCAATCTGGCAACCGCCACCAAGAGCGTGTCCGTGCACTGCTGCAATTACTGGGACTGGCACTTCTTGCCATACCCATGCAGATTGCTGACCGAGGTGCGTGATGCGGCCCTCTTCCATGTCAGATGCAGCCGGTTGTTTTTCTTGCGTGTTGCGATCGCCGCCACCAGCCATAGCCCCCATGGAGGCAAGGTCAAGGCCCGCACAGAACGAAGCTCCCTCGCCTGACAACACAACAACACGAATCTTCTTGTTTGTCTTTAATGACTCACCAGCATCAACGATGGCCTGAAACTGCTCACCATCAAGGGCATTGCGCTTCTCGGCACGGTTAAACCGGACATCGGCAATGCCGTCGGATATGGAGATTGTGACTCTGTCGCTCATCGGACAAGTTTGTCATGCCTTGGCTGGTCAATTGTTATTCGGCGCGTGGCAGACTGCCCCTATGCATTTAAACCTTTCCGCCGATGAAGTCCTCAAAACAACCCGCAGCGTGCGCAAGCGCCTCGACTTCGACAAGCCAGTCGAACGGGCCATTGTTGAAGAGTGCCTCGAGATTGCCCTTCAGGCTCCAACTGGTTCAAACAGCCAAGGTTGGCATTGGATCGTCATTGAAGATGCCGCAAAGAAGAAGGCACTTGCTGATATCTATCGCAAGAACTTCGCTCTCTACGCAAGCATGCCCGGCCGCGAATACGCCGAGGGTGACACACGTGGCGATCGTCAGCCACTAGTACGTGACTCAGCTGGTTACCTCACAGACAACTTTGAAAAGGCGCCGATGATGATGATTCCGTGCATCGATGGTCGTCTTGACAACTTGCCAGCATTTGCTGGCGCCGGCGCTTGGGGCTCGTTGCTTCCCGCAGTGTGGAGCTTCATGCTCGCATTGCGCGAACGTGCGATGGGTTCAGCATGGACCACTATTCACCTCATGAATGACGGTGAAAAAGAAGCAGCAGAACTTCTCGGAATTCCGTACGACAAGGTCACTCAAGGCGGACTCTTTCCTATCGCATACACGATCGGAACCGATTTCAAGCCAGCTATCCGCGAACCACTCAGCAAGGTTCTTCACTGGGACAAGTGGTAACCGCCTAATCGACCAGGCGTATTCCGCTTGGTGCAATTGATTGGTCTACAAACGGCAAGTCAACAACAAATTCTGTGCGATGAGCCGGAAACACATGTCGCGATACGAGCACGGTTTTACCTTCAACACTTTGAGTGGTTCGTTGACAACGCAAGACTGGCGATCCAACAGGAACCTTAAGAAGTGCTGCTTCGTCTTGCGTTGCAGCATCTGCGCCAATTGTTTGTGTTGCTCCAGCAAGCGGAATATCGAGCAACTCATAAAACGGCGAACGTTCAACATCTGCACGAGACAAATTTTGGCCAAGTTCCGCCCCGCACCACACCGTGACAATTGCAAATGGTTCACCGTCAGCAAGATTGATGCGACGAACGCGCAACACCTGTGATGTTCCCAAGGCCTTCGCGACATCTGTCGGCGCTTTCTCAAAAGCGAATTCCAGTACCTGTCGTTGCGGAATCATGCCAGACGCCCGCATTTGGTCTTCAATGGTTGCCAGGCGCGCAAGTGGTTGGCGCACGGTCTCGCCAGCAACGAACCATCCGAAACCTTGTCGGGCATCCACCAACCCGACGTCTCGCAACACTTCCAGTGCCTTTCGAATGGTGACACGGCTTACAGCAAACTCTGCCGACATGTCCGACTCACTCGGCAAAAGACGCCCTGCCGCATATGTGCCAGACAGAACTCGGCTTTTGAGCTCTTCAGCGATTTGGTGATAGCGAATGGTGCGCACTTGTATTATAGTTGTATACATCAAGACAAAACGCAAGTACCTATTTCTTGCCCTGTGAAAGGCCCACCATGACTGTTTCAGCCGGCACTCCTATTTCTCTCGTGAACGCGGTGTACGCAACGCTTCCTGCCAATACAGCTCTTGGCCGCGAACGCCTTGGCCGACCACTGACCCTGGCCGAAAAGATTCTCATCAACCACCTTGTTGATCCACAGACGCAGGAAATGGAACGAGGTCGTAGCTACGCCGATTTCAACCCAGACCGTGTTGCAATGCAAGACGCAACTGCACAGATGGCGTTGCTGCAATTCATGACTGCTGGCTTGCCACAAACATTGGTGCCGTCAACAGTGCATTGCGATCACCTGATTCTGGCAAAGGCCGGCGCAAAGCTTGACCTTCGTGATGCAAACGATGTGAACCACGAGGTGTACGACTTCTTGCGTTCAGTGAGCGCAAAGTACGGAGTTGGTTTCTGGGGTCCAGGTAGCGGAATCATTCACCAAGTTGTTCTTGAGCATTACGCCTTCCCTGGCGGAATGATGATTGGTACAGACAGTCACACACCAAATGCTGGTGGACTCGGAATGGTTGCCATTGGTGTTGGTGGTGCAGACGCGGTTGACGTTATGACCGGATTCCCTTTCAATGTTCGCTGGCCAAAAGTCATCGGAATCAAACTCACCGGAACTTTGTCTGGTTGGTCAAGTCCGAAAGACGTGATCTTGGAAGTTGCTCGCTTGCTCACTGTTGAAGGCGGAACGGGTGCAATTGTCGAATACTTCGGTGAAGGCGCTGACAGTATTTCTGCAACAGGAAAAGCGACTATCTGCAACATGGGTGCCGAGATTGGTGCCACTTGTTCAGTTTTTGGATACGACGCAAACATGTCGGCATATTTGTCAGCAACTGGCCGGGCAGACATTGCAGCTGCTGCAGACAAGGTTGCCTCTGACCTTCGACCAGACGATGGCGCACAATACGACCAAGTGGTTGAGATCAATCTTGATGCATTGACACCACTTATCAACGGCCCTCACTCCCCTGACCGCGCGCACAAGATTGGCGCAAACGGTGTTGGTAAGGCCGCTCGCGAAAACGATTGGCCGCTTGATGTGTCAGCAACACTCATTGGTTCATGCACCAACTCGTCATACGAAGACATCACTCGCGCAGCCTCAATTGCCCGTCAAGCTGCTGCAAAGGGATTGAAGGCGAAAGTGGAACTTCTCATCTCGCCGGGAAGTGAACAAATTCGCGCAACGATTGAACGCGACGGATTACTTGCAGATCTTGAAGCAATTGGTGCAACTGTTCTTGCCAATGCCTGCGGACCATGCATCGGACAATGGGAGCGTGCAGCTGACATCAATGCAAAGCCGAACAGCATCGTGAACTCCTTTAATCGCAACTTCCCGAAGCGTAATGATGGTTCAGCGAACACGTTGTCGTTTGTAACAAGCCCCGACACCGTTATGGCAATTGCATTGTCTGGTCGTCTTGACTTTGACCCAAGCGTTGACACCATTACGGCTCCAGATGGCTCACAAGTGAAACTTGATGCGCCACGTGGCGACATTCTTCCTGCAAATGGCTACAACGAAGGCGAAGACACCTTTACTGCTCCACCAGCAGACGGAAGTGGCGTCACTGTCGCTGTCAGCCCTACAAGTGATCGTCTGCAGTTGCTGAGCCCATTCGGTGCATGGAACGGGAAGGACTACATCGGACTTCCCGTGCTGATGAAGGCACAAGGTAAGTGCACCACTGACCATATTTCTGCAGCTGGTAAATGGCTGACATACCGCGGCCACCTTGAGAACATCTCCGGCAACTTGTTCATTGGTGCTGTCAATGCATTTGGTGGCGCAGTGGGCGAAGGCCTTGACACCATCGATGGTTCGCGCCGTAGTTACCCAGACATTGCCAAGCACTACGGAGAATCCGGTGTGCAGTGGTGTGCAATTGGTGACCAGAACTACGGAGAAGG
>JBAXUC010000050.1:0-9483 GCA_037129855.1 Actinomycetota bacterium
GTACAGGACGCATTGCAAGCGCCGCTGATAATCCGGCAGCGCCAGAACCTAGAACGACAACATCAGTCTCAACCGACCAAGTTGGTTCGGGAGCTGCCAGTTGGCTGGGAACGCGATTATTCGCCGACACGAGATGGTGTGCCAATTGCGATCATGCGCTCAACAGACAGACGAGCCTTGTCTGCAATGTCACGTGGAATATCAACAACATCATTTCCATACATCAAAGAATGTTCAAGTTTCTCAGGTGTAATCATCTTCATGTATTTACAAACAGCGGCACGATTGACGGCTTGAAATTCAGTCGTGACATTAACTTTGCGTAATTGGTGAAGCATTCCGGTCTCTGTTGCGACAAGAACTTTTCGCGCCGTAGTCGTACGAGCAGCATCCAACATTGCACCGGTGGAAAGAATATGTGTACGTTCCGCAGGCACCACTCCTTCGCTTGCCAAATACAAAGCACTCGTGGCGCATCCGCACTCAGGGTGAACATACAGTTCAGCATCAGGTTCAGCTTCCACCATGGCCTTCAGGTCTTGACCGTTGATTCCAGCATGCACATGACACTCGCCCATCCAGATGTGCATATTGGATCGCTTTGTTTGGCGTTGCACATGGGCGCCTAAAAATTGGTCAGGACAAAACAAGATCGGCGTATCAGCAGGAATTGACGCGACCACTTCCACCGCGTTTGAACTGGTGCAACAAATATCTGTTTCAGCCTTTACTGCTGCTGTTGTGTTGACATAACTGACAACGACAGCGCCAGGATATTGCGCTTTCCATTCGCGTAATTGATCTGCGGTGATGGTGTCAGCCAACGAACAACCAGCTCGCTCATCAGGAATAAGAATTGTCTTGTCATACGACAAAATCTTTGCGGTCTCTGCCATGAAGTGAACGCCACAAAAAATGATGGTGGACTCAGGCACTATTGCAGCAATGCGCGAGAGAGCTAGTGAATCACCAACGTGATGAGCAACATCTTGAATCTCTGGCACTTGATAGTTGTGCGCCAGAATGACCACGTCCTTTTCGGCCGCCACTGCCCTGATTCGTTCGGCCCATGCTGTGCTGTACTCGGTCACGCATCAAGGTTAGGAGGCACTTTGCGTATTTGCGCCCTTGTGAAACGACGCACGTTCTCTATGAGTTGGCTGCCAACGTAATGGGTGGATCAAACCAGAATCGAGTAATCGCCTCTGCCAGTGAGCCAGTTGCTGAACCGGGGTCTGTGACCACTTCGTCTGGCTCATCTGCAAACCGCAATGCACTAGCTACTCCGTTATCTGCAACTACAACAACAAGACGTACACGTCTACGTAGCGCATGTTCGCTAGGAGCGCCCTCAATGGTGCCATCAGGCCGCAATGGCGCAGCCCAACCTGTAGTTACGATTGCTGCTGCATCAAACATTCGCGCCAACGCACTCGACGGCGCATCGAGTAGTTCATAGACATCGGGATGTTGTGCCAGCAGGCACATGTTTGGTTCAGTTGTTGGTCGCGATGCACAGTTCACGCCATACAAACGAGCACCAGGTAATTCAAACGAATCGATCATGGTGTGTAATTTTTCTTCCACCCCCACTGCTACATCTGTGATGTCAGGAAGACTGTGAATTGGTTCTGGTAAATCTGTATCCATAATTGCAATGTGTGGATCTACTCCCACACATTGGCAATTACGACGCCAAAAAATCCGACAAAGTTTTTGCGCCCCGTACGACAATCGAACCAAATTTTGCACCAGGACTCGTACTCATGCGTTCGAGGGGTCCTGATACGGAAAGCGCAGCAATCACTGTTCCACCCATATCAATAATCGGAGCACTCACCGACGCAACACCTTTCACGCGTTCTTCAACTGATTCAACCCAACCAGCAGAACTGAGACGAGAACCAGTAAGAACCCGGCCCGCTGACCCACGAGCCAACGGGAACAATGCACCCTCTGGCACGATCCACCTCAAACCATTCGGAGATTCAAGAGACACCACGCATCGTCGTCCATCGGTTTCAACCACAAAAACTTGAACACTTTCCCCTGTGCGATCGCGCAACTCGGTAGCAACCTCGCGTGCTCTTTCTAAGAAAGGAAACTGCACTGCTGCTCCACGCCCGAGACCAAGCAGCGTTGGCCCCAAGCAGTACAAACCATCGTTATTGCGACGCACAGCACCATGATGTTCAAGCGCTGACAACAAACGATGACAGGTGGCTCTTGGAATATCTGTGGCGTCAATGACTTCAGCCAAACTCAATGGTCGCGTGACTAGCGCATTCAACACCACAAAGGCCTTGTCGAGAACTCCGACTCCTGATACGCTTTCCATTACTTGGGAAGTGTATCCCATATATTGAGATTCCGAAAGGAACCCCTATGTCGAATCCAATGACCCTTGCGCAAAAAGTATGGGACCAACATGTCGTGCACAGTGCTGCAGGAGATGCAGACCTGCTCTACATCGACCTTCACCTTGTGCATGAAGTAACAAGCCCGCAGGCTTTCGATGGTTTGCGTCTTACCGGTCGTCCACTACGCCGCCCTGACCTCACTATTGCAACTGAAGATCACAACGTGCCAACAGCTGATATTCATTTGCCTATCGCAGATCCGGTCTCGGCAAAGCAAGTGCAGGTCCTTCGCGACAATGCTGCGGAATACGGATTCACATTGTTTCCTATGGGAGATCCGAATCAAGGCATCGTTCATGTCATCGGGCCAGAACAAGGCCGCACGCTTCCCGGCACCACAATCGTCTGTGGAGATAGCCACACAGCAACACATGGCGCATTCGGCGCACTTGCATTCGGAATTGGTACCAGCGAAGTCGAACATGTTCTTGCAACACAGACACTTCCGCAATCACGTCCAAAATGGATGTCAATCACCGTTGAAGGTGACGTGCCAGAAGGCGTGACCGCTAAAGACATCATTCTTGCCATCATCGGAAAAATTGGAACTGGCGGCGGTATTGGCCACGTCATCGAATATCGCGGTTCTGCAATTCGTGCCCTTTCAATGGAAGGCCGCATGACGGTCTGCAACATGAGCATTGAAGCAGGCGCTAAAGCCGGTCTTATTGCACCAGACGACACCACATTTGAATATCTCAAAGGTCGTGAACATGCACCGAAGGGCGCCGATTGGGATGCAGCAGTCGCAGCATGGAAGAGCCTTCGCACAGACGATGGTGCAAAATTTGACGTTGAAGTCGTACTCGATGCAGCCACGTTGTCGCCACATGTCAGTTGGGGCACAAACCCTGCTCAAGTTCTTCCAATCAATGGCATCATTCCATCGCCAGCAGATGCACCAGATGAAACAAGTGCAAACACAATCAGTCGTGCACTTGAATACATGGGTCTTACTGCCGGCATGAACATGCGCGATGTTCCTGTTGACACAGTGTTCATCGGCTCATGCACCAATGGCCGTATCGAAGATATTCGTGCGGCAGCTGCAGTATTCAAAGGACGCACAGTCACGGTGAAGCGCGCAATGGTGGTGCCCGGCAGTCACGCCGTGCGTAACCAAGCAATTGCTGAAGGACTCGACAAGATTCTTATTGCAGCCGGTGTTGATTTTCGTGAGCCAGGGTGCAGCATGTGCCTCGCAATGAACCCCGACAAGTTGGCACCAGGCGAACGCGCCGCCAGCACGAGCAACAGAAACTTTGAAGGACGTCAAGGCCGCGGTGGTCGCACGCATCTTGTCTCGCCCGCCGTCGCTGCAGCAACCGCTATTGCCGGACACTTCGCAAGCCCAGGAGATTTGAAATGAAATCAGTACATATCGTCACCGGCCGTGGTGTGCCCCTCAAGCGAAGCGACGTTGATACCGACCAAATCATTCCTGCCGAGTGGCTGAAGCGCGTTGAGCGCACAGGCTTTGAAGCCGGTTTGTTTTCTACGTGGCGCGATGATCGCAATTTCGTATTGAACGACGAAAAGTATTCAGGCGCAACCATTCTTGTAGCAGGCCCAAGCTTCGGAGTTGGTTCTTCACGCGAACACGCGGTGTGGGCAATTCAGCAATACGGATTTGACGCAGTCATTGCGCCAAGCTTCTCCGACATTTTCCGCAACAACTGCACCAAGAATGGTCTTGCACCAGTCATTTTGCCTCAAGCGGCTGTAGAGAAACTGTGGGAACTCATCGAAGCTGATTCCACAACGGAAATTACCGTTGACATGGAGCGCCTGACTGTAGAAGTTCCATCAGCTGGTTTCAAAGAGAGCTTCCCCATGGACGCACCTACTCAGCACCGTTTCTTGCATGGTCTTGACGACATCGGCATCACCATGACGCACGCAGATGACATCACGTCATATGAAAAAAATCGCCCAGCCTGGCTGAACAAGTAATTATCACGCGGGGCTTAGCCCCACTTGAGTCCGGCAAACATCAGACCATTGAGGGCTGTCATCACCGTGATGATCTTCAAGGTTTGCGAATTCAAGGCCTTGTATATCTCAGCGCGAAGTTCGGCCATTTCGAGTCGTAGATCGCTACGTAATTCAGCCATCTCTGACCGCAATTCTGTGCGAAGTTCAGCCATATCAGAGCGCATCTCGGCCTTAAAGAGCACGAGATCATCCTTGGAAACGATGCCGGCAATGCCGCCATACGGAAGATGTTCCATCAGAATTGTTGCCTCCTCGCCTATTAGACCTTGTAATCGATGCGCCAATTTGAGTCTGTCGCGTTCGTTAACCACCATACATCTCCCTTTCGTATTGGTTCCGAAAACCGAAACTCATTGAGATGTGCACCGCCATTAGGGCGATGTGGAAGGACTACAGGAAAGAGTCGAGAGTTTTGAGACGATGATCGTTCGAGAAGATCTCGATCGGTGGGTTCGTTTCTAAACGCAATGCACGCTGAATAATGCGGCATGTTGTGTGCTGGTTGTATTCAGCAAGAGTAACTGCCCAACCGTCACGTCCTGCACGCGCTGTACGACCAGAGCGATGAAGATACGTCTTGGAATCAATAGGCGGTACGTAATGAATAACGACTGCGACATCGTCAATGTCAATTCCGCGTGCAGCAACATCAGTTGCAACCAAAACAAGCAGCTCATTATTCGTGAAACGGACAATTGCTTTTTCACGCGCTGCTTGTGTGAGATCTCCGTGAATTGCAAGTGCGTTGATGCCAAGGTCTTGCAGATGCTCAGTCACACGGTCGCATAAGCGCTTTGTATCGCAGAACACCACAGTTTTCCCTGCAGAAGTTGCAATCGCAGAAATGACTTTGTCTTTGTCGAGTTTGTGAACACCAAGGAACAAGTGGTGCATTGTGCCGACGGTGTCTGTTGGTGAGTCGATAGACACTTCTTCAGGCGACTTCATATAACGCTTCACAAGATTGCCAACCTGGCCATCAAGAGTTGCTGAGAACAACATTGTCTGATGATCCCCTGTGACATGGCGAAGAATCCACTCAACTTGCGGTGTAAACCCATCGTCTGCCATGCGGTCAGCTTCATCAAGGGTGACTACTTGAATATCGTCAAGAACAAGTTCGCCGGCCTTCATAAGGTCAATCAATCGCAATGGCGTTGCAACAATCATGTCAACGCCTTTTTCTAATGCATCGATTTGGTCGTCACGTGAAGCACCGCCGTACACCGGCAAAATGACACGGTCACATTCTCTGCCAATTGGTTGCAACACTTCAGCAACTTGTAACGCAAGTTCGCGAGTTGGTACCAATACAAGGCCACGTGGTGCACGCACGCGTGCGTACTTGTCGGCACGTGCCAACATCGGAACACCAAACGCGAGGGTCTTACCCGAACCTGTTCTGGCTCGGCCGCAGACATCTAACCCGCGCATTGCTACGGGGATGGCTTCGGTTTGGATGGCAAATGGGGCGGAGAAACCAGCTGCCGCTAAACCCTGGTCCACATTGTCTGGCACGCCGAGTGCGGCAAAGCCTGTGGGGGTTGAGATACGGGGTTTGGTCGTTGGGGATATCGACATGTTGCGGTCACAGTACTCGCGATATGCCCAATTGAGACGGTTACTCGCCAGTACTGACCAATTGCCTTCAAAGTTTCTTTATTTTTTTGTCAATAATGGTGTGAGAAAGTCCGATATGCGTTAGTTTTTCCATTCCTGATGCGAGAAATACTCGTACAGAAAGGACCAACCACTAACGGATAGCACCGAGCACAGTCGTACGAACCGGGTCATTGACAACGGCGTGCGCCACCCGCCACGGGCGAACCCCCAACCCTCACGGGAGGAGTTCTCATGGACGCACAACCAAACGGCATGCAAACGCATGGACGTAAAGGATTTTCATACGACTGGCAGTCACTGCTCGTGCCAGCCGAACCGGAGTTCAGCAAACAGCTGAACGACATCATCAACGACGACACCGTCTCTGCTGATCTCGGCTCCTAACTCAGTCTTTTCTCAGACTTCCTAGCTCCCCTTCGGGTTGAGCAACCATTTCATGGCCCCAGTGGGGGTAGCGCACGCCCCGACATCGGGCTAACCTTTGCCGTAATGACTTGCACGAACCTGCTCCTCCTTATGTAACGGCAGCAGCCGCATATCGTTGCTGTCGAAACCTCCTGCCTCTGGTCAGGGGGTTTTTTCTTTGTCCAGAACAGTTCTCTTCTCACCACCCCTATCCAAGGAACCCACAATGCCTCCACAAAATGTGACACCAAAACAAATGGCTTTCGCCAAGTACACCCCCTTCATTCCGGTTGTACTCACTGATCGCACATGGCCGAACACAACGATCACAAAAGCACCGTTGTGGTGCAGTGTTGACTTGCGCGACGGCAACCAAGCCCTGATTGACCCGATGGACCCAGAGCGCAAGATGCGCATGTTCAAAACACTTGTCAACATGGGCTTCAAGGAAATTGAAGTCGGATTCCCTTCAGCAAGCCAGCCTGACTTTGATTTCGTCCGCCAGATTATTGAAGAAGATCTGATTCCTGATGACGTCACTATCCAAGTGTTGGTTCAGTGCCGAGCAGAATTGATTGAACGCACCTACGAATGCCTGAAAGGCGCAAAGAACGCCATTGTCCATTTCTATAACTCAACAAATCCGTTGCAACGTGACGTTGTATTCGGATTGGACAAAGCAGGGATCACGAAAATTGCTGTTGATGCAGCAAAACTGTGTCAGGGATTCGAACCAATGTTGGCTGGCACCAATGTGCGATACGAGTATTCGCCCGAAAGTTTCACACTGACGGAACCTGAATACGCCATTGAGATTTGTACAGCCGTTATGGATGTGCTGAAGCCCACAAAAGAGAATCCGTTGGTTTTGAACCTGCCTGCAACAGTGGAGTGCTACACACCAAACGTGTACGGCGATGTCATTGAATGGTTTATTCGCAATATTCCACGTCGCGAGACTGTCGTAATTTCATTGCACCCCCATAACGACCGTGGCACCGCTACCGCTGCTGCAGAATTTGGCATCATGGCCGGCGCTGACCGCGTGGAAGGCACATTGTTTGGCAATGGCGAGCGCACCGGAAACGTTGACATCATCAATATCGCAATGAATATGTTCATGAATGGCGTTGACCCCGAACTTGATATCACTGATATCGATTCACTGCGTCGCGTAACTGAATTCTGCAATCGTTTGGATATCTCTGCACGTCATCCGTACGTTGGCGATTTGGTGTACACATCGTTTTCTGGAAGTCACCAAGATGCTATTAAGAAGGGTCTTACTGCGCTTTCAAAGGACTACGACAAATGGGGTGTTCCCTACTTGCCGATTGATCCGAAGCATGTTGGCCGCAGTTACGAAGCAGTCATTCGCGTCAATAGCCAGTCAGGCAAAGGTGGCGTTGCGTACATCATGAAAGAAGAACACGGTTTCGACTTGCCGCGTCGGCTTCAGATTGAATTCTCGCAAACCATTCAACACATCACGGAAGATTCCGGAACAGTTGTAAGCCCTACCGCAATTTGGGATGCATTCAGTGCTGAGTATTTGCCACAAGAGCCACGCATCAAACTTGATAGCCACGAGATGCGCAGCGACTCTGCCACATCTCGCACCACCATCACTGCCCAACTTGTAATTGATGGCGTTCACACCACGGTGTCTGGCGAAGGCAACGGCCCAGTTGATGCGTTTGTCCATGCCGTTAACTCGGGGCTGAACGCCAACATCGATGTCGTTGACTACAGCGAGCACGCAATGGGCCAGGGTTCTGAGGCCACAGCCGTTGCCTACGTGGAAATGAAGAATGGCAATAGCGATGCATTGTGGGGCCTCGGTACAGACCCGAACACCACATCAGCGGTTCTCCGTGCGGTCCTTGCCGCATACGAGCGACACCTAAAGGACTCGTAAGCGGTCTGTTCCGACTAAGTTCTGTACAGAACAAAGGAGCCCAATATGAAAGTCGTCGTTGACTATGACATTTGCGCATCGACAGGTGCCTGCACGCAAGTCTGCCCCGAAGTATTTGAAGTCCGCTCAGACGGATATCTCTACGTGTTGATTGAATCACCGGGTGAAGAGCTACGGGAAAAGGTCACACAAGCTGCCGACCTCTGCCCTACTGCTGCCATCACCATCGAAGGCTGACCATTGTCTTTCACGTCGCTACTAACAGCACGCTGGAAGGAATCTGATTCTCTACTGTGCGTGGGGTTAGATCCTGATCCACATCGGCTCACGCATCACTATTCGCCTGATGCAGACGGCATTGAATACTTTTGCATCGACATCATTGACGCCACCGCACAATATGCATGTGCCTTCAAACCGCAAATTGCATACTTTGCTGCAGCGCGAGCAGAAGCGCAACTAGAATGCATCTGCGCATACATTCGCAGCAACTACCCGACGATTCCCATCATTCTTGATGCAAAGCGTGGCGACATTGGTGACACCGCAACCATGTATGCACACGAAGCATTTGATCGTTACGGTGCGCACGCAGTCACCGTGAACCCGTACATGGGCGGCGACACCATCGAACCGTACCTCGTGCATCCGAAGGGCGCAGCAATCGTGTTGTGTCGCACATCCAATGCAGGCAGTGGTGAATTTCAATCGCAACTCATCAATGGCACTCCGCTATATCAGCATGTCGCACGTCGCGCTGCAGACGAATGGTCACACAAAGGCGAAGTTGCCTTGGTGGTAGGCGCTACATACCCAGCAGAACTTGCTGAAGTGCGCTCGATCGTTGGCGATATGCCATTGCTTGTTCCTGGTGTCGGCGCACAAGGCGGCAGCCCAGAAGACGTAGTGAAGAACGGTGCAAATTCACACGGCACTGGCCTTATTGTAAATTCATCACGCGCCATTCTGTATGCAGATTCAGTAGACCCAATGCCAGCTGCTGCTCGTGTTGCTCGCGAAACCCGCGACGCACTTCGCGCCGCTCGGTAATTCGCCCCGCTACTTCTTCAGTAACGCCTTAATCGTTTTTCGGATTAGAGGTTCTAGAGGAAGAGTCAGAAG
>JBAXUC010000051.1:0-9422 GCA_037129855.1 Actinomycetota bacterium
CCATGGTTCCGATGTTTACGTGTGGCTTATTACGCTCAAACTTTGCTTTGCTCATTTTCTGCTCCTTGCAAGATGTTTCATTGTGTTTATATTTTCGTAGCGGCGATCAGGATCGAACTGATGACCTTCCGATTATGAGCCGGATGCTCTGACCAACTGAGCTACGCCGCCTTGGCGTAATAGTCGTTCAACCATCTAGCAAGCCAGATGGCGGAGCCCTCTGTCGGAATCGAACCGACGACCTTTTCCTTACCATGGAAACGCTCTACCGACTGAGCTAAGAGGGCGTGCGCGTGGAGAAAGCCCCCACGAGCCGGACTAAAAAGGTTATCGGTGCGAGAGGGCGAACGGCACTAGGTTTTGTGTCTGTGCTACAAGTTCTCATTCGCCATGCGACCCCATCCGACGCCGAGGCGATTCGGGCCATCTATAACTATGAAGTCGAGCACGAAACCGCCACGTTTGACCTAGTGCCACGGTCTCTCGAAGATCAATTGGCCTGGCAAGAGGCCCGCGAAGGCGCCTTTTGTGTCTACGTGGCCGAACTTGCTGGCGAGGTCGTTGGCTTCGGAGCCCTGTCCCCATATAAGGAACGTGCCGCCTACCGCACTTCGGTGGAGGATTCCATCTATATCCGCCGAGACCTCGGGCGCCAAGGAATCGGCCGGATCTTGCTCTCTCATTTATTGAAATCTGCTGCCGATGGTGGATTTCATGCCGTAATGGCCCGAATTACCACTCTTTCCGAGGGTTCAATTGCCCTCCATGGCGCCCTTGGGTTCCAATTAGTCGGAATTGAGCGCCAAATCGGCAGAAAATTCAATAAATGGCTCGATGTGGCCGTCATGCAGTGCCTGTTGCACGAAATTCCCTAATTTGGGCCCAGACAGCATGAAACCCCGCCGAATTTCGACGGGGTCACATACCCGCCACGACTAGCCAGTCGTGGCCATGGTGGGCCGAGAAGGATTTGAACCTTCGAAGGCAGTGCCGGCAGATTTACAGTCTGCTCCCTTTGGCCGCTCGGGCACCGACCCATATGAAATGGCAAGGATATCGGGCTATGTAGCCTTCTACCCCATGCCTTCTTTTGACATTGTTTCCGACATCGACCGCCAAGAGCTGCGTAACGCAGTCGACCAGGCTCAGCGCGAGATGACTCAGCGCTTTGACTTCAAAGGTACCGACTCTTCTATTGACCAAAATGAACTGGTCATCACCATCAAAACTATTTCTGAAGAAAAGGCTCGCGCCGTGCGCGTACTGCTGGAAGAAAAATTTGTGAAACGCGGCATGTCGTTAAAGGGCATCGACTGGGGCAAGTTTGAACAAGCATCGGGCGACACTGTTCGTCAAGTAGTCACAGTCAAAGTAGGCATCTCTTCTGACAAGGCCCGCGAGATCAACAAACTGATCAAAGAAAAAGCTGGCAAGGGAATCTCTAGCCAAACGCAAGGCGAGCAAGTTCGTGTCACCGGAAAAAAGCGTGACGACCTACAAGCCGTAATGGCACTGCTAAAAAGCGAAGACCTCGGCGTGCCATTGCAATTTGAAAATTTCCGCGACTAGGCATGGACGTTTCAGACACAATTATGGGTCACTTGCCACCGAACGGTTGGCACAATATTGCCACTACTGCGGACATCAACGGGCTGCATACAGAAATAGAACTCTTTCGAGCAGCTACCAAGAGTGAATTCAACCTGATTCGGTCTGATATTAAAAAAGATCTTGAACTCTTGGAATACAAGATTGTGACTGCCCTACATCAAGAATTAGCTAAGCAAAACAAGTGGATGACAGGGATTCTCGCCACTTTATGTGTTTCACTAATGGTGTTAGTGCTGCGTTAATTAGTCTTCGCTCGGTGCTTCGGCTGCACGCTTCTGCAACTCGTTTACAACATTTGCGTCAGCAAGAGTAGTGGTATCACCAAGATTGCGGCCTTCAGCAACATCTCGTAACAAACGTCGCATAATTTTTCCGCTGCGAGTCTTTGGAAGATCAGGCGTGAAGTAAATGGTCTTCGGCTTTGCAATTGCACCAATTTCTGATGCAACGTGATTACGCAGGATCTGTTCATCAACTTCCATGCCACCAACCAGAGTCACGTACGCAATAATTGCTTGACCTGTTGTTGCATCATTTGCACCAACAACTGCCGCTTCAGCAACGCTTGGGTGAGACACCAATGCACTTTCCACTTCGGTTGTAGAAATACGGTGACCTGAAATATTCATCACATCATCGACGCGACCAAGCAACCAGAGATAGCCATCGTCATCTAACTTGGCACCGTCACCTGCGAAGTATCGGCCGTCAAAACGTGACCAATATGCATCTTGGTAACGCTCAGGATCTTTCCAAATACCACGCAACATGCCAGGCCATGGCTGTGTGAGAGTGAGATACCCGCCGCCATGAGTGACTATTTTCCCTTCGTCGTCAAGAAGTTCTGCACCAATTCCGGGCAATGGGAAAGTTGCAGAACCTGGCTTTGTGGTGGTTGCACCTGGTAGCGGACTAATCATGATGCCACCCGTTTCTGTTTGCCACCACGTATCAACGATGGGGCAATTTCCGAGTCCAATGTTCTCGTGGTACCACATCCAGGCTTCGGGGTTAATGGGCTCGCCCACGCTGCCGAGCAATCGAAGTGACGACAAGTCATGTTTTGCTGGCTCTTCGACTCCCCACTTCATGAAGGTACGAATAGCAGTAGGGGCCGTATAGAAAATAGTGACTTTGTATTTTTCAATGATTTCCCACATGCGATCATTCGCTGGGTAATTGGGAACGCCTTCGTACATCACTTGTGTTGCACCGTTGCTGAGTGGGCCATACACGATGTAGCTATGTCCGGTAATCCAACCAACGTCTGCTGTACACCAGAAAATGTCTTTGTCGGCGTTCAAGTCGAATACATACTTATGTGTGTAGGTGACATGTGTCAGGTAGCCACCTGTGGTGTGCATGATGCCCTTTGGCTTGCCAGTTGTACCTGAGGTGTACAACAAGAAAAGCAATTGTTCGGAATCCATTGGTTCCGGTGGGCACACAGCATCAGCAGTTGCCATGATTTCGTGATACCAATGATCACGACCTGCTTGCATATCCACTGCATTGCCACCGCGCTTCACAACAACAACCGCGGTAATTGATGGAGTACTTGCTACTGCTTCATCTGCTTGGGGTTTCAGCGGAAATACTTCACCACGGCGATACCCGCCATCAGCAGTAATGAGAACTTTTGCTTCTGCATCATTGATGCGATCAGACAATGCCTGCGACGAAAAACCTCCAAATACCACAGAGTGCACTGCGCCGATTCGTGCACATGCCAACATGGCAACTGCTGCTTCAGGAATCATTGGCAAATAGATGTTGACGCGATCGCCTTTATTTACACCGAGACCCTTGAGCACGTTTGCAAACTTCTGCACTTCGTCAAGCATTTGCGAATACGAAATGGTGCGAGTGTCTCCTGGTTCGCCTTCAAAATGAAAAGCGACTTTGTCACCCTTGCCCGCGATGACGTGACGGTCGAGGCAGTTATACGAGACATTGAGTTTCCCACCGACAAACCATTTGCTGTAGGGCAATTTCCATTCACAGATGGTGTCCCATGTTGTATCCCACGACACCAACTCACTGGCCTGACGAGCCCAGAACGCTTCGTAATCTTCATTGGCTTCGTCGTATAAGAAGGTGCCCGCCACAAGAGTGTTCTTCTTAAATGCGTCGGACGGCGGAAATGTCCGCTTTTCCCATTGAAGGGCATCGATTGTGTCGTGGTTGTCGTTGTCTGCCATGTGAAACCCCCAGCTAGTCCTTAGAACACTAGTGAAATGAAGCCCTGGTTCCCTATGGCGAACAGCAAGACTAAGCAGGTGACAAAGTCAAACCTCGGAAGAGATACATCTCAGCATTTCGGGCCAACGGAATGGGGCATGACCTCAGCAGTTGCGCTCACCTGGGGTGCCTCGTTCCTCTTTATTGCCATAGCTATCGACCATGTAGCGACCGGCGTCGTGCCCATTGCCCGACTTGGCTTTGGTGCACTTGCCCTCGCCTGCTTCCCCGCTGCCCGCAAACGCATCGACAAGTCAGACATCGTTCGCGTCGCTCTGCTCGGGCTGGTGGCAATGACTATTCCGTTTTATTTGTACCCATTGGCCGAGCAATCAGTGTCGTCTTCCATTGCTGGCATGATCAACGGCTCGATTCCCATCACCACAGTTGTTGCTGCAGCTATTTTGACCCGCAACATGCCGTCTGCTCGTCGCATCACTGCAGTCGTCATCGGATTTGCCGGAATTGCTCTGATCTCTTTCGGCAGCGTGGGCGACGGCAAAGGAGCATCAGTTCATGGCGTGCTTTTTCTTCTCGCCGCAACGTGCTGCTATGCATTCACGAGCATCTTGTCTCGTGAGATGCAAGTGAAGTACGGAACACTCACTGTTTTGTTGTGGCAAGAACTTTTTGCACTGCTCTTTTCTTTGCCACTTGGCATTCCTGCATTATTTGATAGCCACTTCGCATGGTCAGCATTTTTTGCACTCATGGCACTTGGTGCATTGGGAACTGGCTTTGCTTATGTGATGTACGGCATGTTGATGGTTCGCGCCGGTGCAGTGCGCGGCGTGATTGGTGTGTTCTTCACCCCTGTCGTTGCAACAATTCTTGGGTTGTTGTTTCGTGATGAGAAAGTAACTGCGCTTGCAGTTACTGGAATGTGTGTTGTTTTAATCGGTGCATGGCTGACAAGCCGGCCCGACAAACAAATCGCTTAGTGATTATTCCATTCCAATACGGTGAAATTTCCAAGTCCGGTTTCATCTAACAACGCTTCAGCTTCCATGATACGGCTGCGCATTTTTATTGCTGCAAGCGTTGGCGCAGATGCCTGTTCAGACCACACCCGCTTGCCTTCTTCGACTAGTTCATCAATGCCCCATCGCTGAAGAAACTGCGCTTGTGTTCGCACGGCATCGGGTTCACGCACAGCGGCCAATTGATCAATCAACACCTGTGTTGTGATGTCTTGCTCGCCAGGGCTCTTCAGATAGTGCATGCCCTTCTCATGGCTTGCATATGTTCGTAACCATTCGCGCCACGGCATTGAAGCAACCTCGGCAGTTAGCGGCGTGCAGTAATCGAAAGCGATGACTGAACCATGACGCAATATGGATAATGAATCGGCTAGCCATTGCGCAGCTTCACGTTGAATAGGTGCACGCGAACCATGCGGTGCTCTACTAGGCAAGAACGATGGAACTGGAGAGTTCACCAAGATCTCAGAGAAAGAATCACCAGTTGCAATCACATGAGCTTCGCGCCAACCGTCGTCGTACACCCACAATTCAAAAGGAATGTTGTCGAGCAATTCATTTGCAATTACAACGCCATATTCAATCACCGAGGGCATTGAGTCAGTTGACGTCACCCCATCTGGGTGAAGCACCCGCTGTGCAGCACTGGTTTCAATAGTGATGTATTCGCCCCGCTGCAGACACTCTGGCGCTGCCGCAAGGATTGACCGTGCAAGTGTTCCCGGACCAGCACCCACTTCTACAACTTGAAAATTGTCAGGTTGCCCAAGGCGATTCCACACGTCATCAATTGCTCGTGCGAGGACTGTGCCGAACAATGGCCCTACTTCAGCAGAGGTGATGAAATCACCGCGCCTGCCGGCACGTCCTGTTGTGGAATAGAAACCATGATCGCTATACAACGCGAGGTCCATGAACGAAGAGAACGAAATGCTCCCCTCTGACGCTGCAATCGCAGCGCGAATGGAATCAGCGGCCGAAGGCACCGGCAAGACCGGCAATATCACCGAAGTGAATCACGATGCCAGGCAGGACACCCAACAATAAAGTGGCGATGCTAGTGATGCCAAGTGCCACTGCAAGTGACGACTTCACAGAAACAGGAGATGTGTCGCCGTCTGGAACGGGGCGCATCCACATTTCGCGCAAGATGCTGCCGTAGTAACCAAATGCAACAACTGAGTTCACTCCGCCAATGATTGCGAGAACATAGGCCCATGTTGTTCCAGCCGAAACAAGTGACTGGAAGGCTGCGAACTTACCGAACCAACCACCAAATGGCGGGATACCAGCAAGCGATGCCATGAAGATAGTCATCAGAGTTGCGATGCCAGGTGCATATGAGAACAAACCGCCGTACGAGGAAATTTCGCCACTACGTGTCTTGCGAGCGACAACCATGACAATGGCAAAGACTCCGAGGTTCGTTGCTGCGTACACAATGAGGTACGTAACGACCGCGCGTAATGCGGACTGCGCAACACCAGCTTCACCAGCAACGGCGAGCGGCATAAGGATGAAGCCACCCTGTGCGATTGATGAATACGCCAACATGCGAACAATGCTCGTTTGCTTCAATGCCATGACGTTGCCGAGAGTCATTGTGGCTGCAGAGAGAATCCAAAAGACGGGCTGCCATACGGCATGCGCGCCAGGGAAACCGACATACACAACTGTGACAAGTGCAACGAAACCAGCTGCCTTTGAGGCGACTGACAAGAAAGCGGTAACAGGAGTCGGTGCACCTTGATAGGTGTCAGGTGCCCATGTGTGAAATGGCACGGCAGAAATTTTGAATGCAAAACCAATAACCACGAAGAACACCGCTAATGCACGAATTGATGTGAGGTTGCTTCCAAGTGAAGCACCAATCTCAGTGAGTTTTGTTGAGTTTGTGATTCCGTAGAGCAACGACATGCCGTACAGCATGATTGCTGAGGCAAAGACGCCAAGAAGGTAGTACTTGATACCGGCTTCATTGCTTCGTGAATCACGCTTGCGCCATGCAGCAAGCATGTACGCAGGAATGGACAAGAACTCAAGCGAGACAAAAATGGAGATGAGATCGCGGCTTGATGCCATCATGACCATGCCCATAAGGCTGGACAGCATGAGGAACCAGAATTCGCCTTGGTAATAGTCGCCCTCGCGAATGTAGTCAGCAGCAAGAAGAACAACCACGTATCCGGAAAGCAGGAACAGGCCTTTCATCACCAAACTGAAATCATCGATCACATAGCGACCATCAAACATTTCCCGTGTGCCGGCATTATTCAAAGCCAATGTCAGCACGGGAATGAATGCAGCGAGCAGTGTGAAGCTTGCGACCGGAGTCAACAACCATTTACGAGCATCAGACAAGAACAAGTCGAGCAACAAGAGCAGCACAATGCCGGCCCCAAGAATCATCTCAGGGGCTAATGCGTGGTAATCAATTGTTGGTGATGACCACGCAGCGGTGGCGATTGTGCTTAGCACGGGTCAGCCTCCGAAAGCCTTGAGGGTAACGCCCACTGCTGGGTCGAGAACCTTGAACATCAATTGTGGGTACACACCAAAGACGACAATTGCAATAAGAAGTGGTGTCCATGCCATCCACTCAAACTTATTGACATCGTGAATATCTTCATCATGTCCGTGACCTGCTGCGAATTCTGCGGCTGGTTCACCAAATGCAATGCGCTGGAAGAGCCACAGCAAGTAACCGGCAGCAAAGACTGTTCCGATAGCTGCAATCACCATGTAGACGCGGAACACGTTGACAGAAAGTCCGGCAGCTGGATGGTACGCAGACAAGATTGCAGGGAACTCGCCCCAGAATCCAGCGAGGCCTGGCAGACCAAGTGATGCCATCGCACAGAAACCGAGAATCCATCCAAGTTTCGGCATCTGCAACAACATGCCAGAAATGCGCTTGATTTCAAGTGTGTGGTAACGCTCTTTGACAGAACCAGCAACAAAGAACAACATGCCAGTGATGAGACCGTGAGCAACCATTCCGAACATTGCAGCGTTCATACCGAATGATGTGAGAGTTGAAATACCCAGCATCACGAAGCCCATATGGGCAACAGATGAGAACGCAATCAGACGTTTCATGTCAGTTTGTGCAAGACAACCGAGAGAACCGTAGATAATTCCGATGACTGCAAGACCACCGATATACGGAGCCCACGCTTTTGCCGCTTCGGGAAGTACAGGAATTGCGATACGGACAAATCCGTATGTACCTAACTTCAACAACACTGCAGCAAGGATGACTGAACCTTGTGTTGGTGCTTGAGTATGAGCATCTGGCAACCATGTGTGGAATGGGAACATCGGAACTTTGACTGCAAAGCCAACGAACATTCCAGCGAAAATCCAAATTTGCGTGGTGCGAGAAATAGAGACGCCGTGCTCAATGAGGAACGGAATAGCAAAACTCTCAGCGCCGGTCTTGAAGAACAAGGCGAGGAATGCAACCAACATAAGTGCAGATCCGAACATGGTGTACAAGAAGAACTTGAGCGATGCGTACTGGCGATTTTCGCCACCCCAGACACCAATCATGAAGTACATCGGCAAGAGGACGAGCTCGAAGAAAACGAAGAACAAGATGAGGTCACGAGCAATAAATGTTCCGGCCATACCTGTTTGCAGAATCAACATCAAGATGAAGAACGCCTTTGGGTTCCCTGGTGACGGTACGTGATCCCATGAATAGATCATGACGAGAACAGTGATCACCATTGACAGGAGGTACAGCGGAAGGCTGATGCCATCGATACCGATGTAATACGACGACTTGATGACTGAGATCCAGTCATGTTTCGCCACGAACTGCATGGCGCCGGCATTGCCGAAGTCGAACTGGACCATTGTGTAGATACCCACAGCGAGTGTGGCGATTGCTGTTGCGATAGCCACTGATTTGATCAGTGCCTCTTCAGCTTTCGGTATGAACAGCATGATGAGGACTCCGACAAGCGGCAAGAATGTGCCGACTGTTAGTGCCCAGTTGTGGTTGCTTATGACTTCCATTGCGGTAGCTCCCTAGGTATTTACGATGACGAGTACGAGGGCGCCGATGGCAGCTGCGCCGAACAACAACGCCCCATATTGATTGACTTTTCCAGACTGAACAGGCCGAAGAGCACTTCCGGCACCATGAGTAACACTGCCCGTGCCATTCACAGCGCCGTCGACCACGCGTTGATCGATGTTGCGATACACCCAACCAGCAATTCCTTTTGCTGTGGTGCCTGCTCCATTGACGACGCCGTCAAGAACCTTTTGGTTGAATCGATACACAGCACCGGCAATGGGGTGCGCAATAGAGCGAACAATAATTTTTTCGTACAACACGTCGAGGTAGTACTTGTTAACAAGAAGCTTGTATCCAAAGCCCAATGCCTTGTTCCGCTCTGTGAGACCAACAAACTTCTTGTTCTTCTTTTCGTACAACTGAATGCACATAAACAAACTAAGAAGGAAGCCTGCGAGAACAATCAACATTGATGTTGCAGCCTTTGACCACTTAAAAGGCGCGTGGTGAATCTGTGGAGCCATACACACGCCTTGTTCTGGCGTCTCAGTTCCGCATGGTGA
>JBAXUC010000052.1:0-9408 GCA_037129855.1 Actinomycetota bacterium
CCTGAAGTTGTTGTTCCCGAAGTAACTGTTGCGCCAAGCGTTCGTGAAAAAGCAGGGCGTACACGTTCCTTGTTCGCTTCGGCATTTCAATCCATTCGTGGTCGAGGTATCGATGCCGCCACCTGGGATGAACTAGAAGAAACATTGTTGCTTGCCGATATTGGCATTGGGTTAGCGACACGATTGCTAGATCCGTTGCGTGATGCCGTAAAGGATGGTTCGTTGCGGTCACCAGACGAAGTGATTGCTGCTTTGCGTGATGGCATGACAGCTCAACTAGCAACGTCTGATAGGTCATTACATCTTGATGCTGTTGGTTCACCAAATGTTTGGTTGTTTGTTGGCGTCAATGGTGTCGGCAAAACCACCACCATCGGCAAGATTGCAACAGCGCAAGCCGCACAAGGCACCACAGTTCTTATGGCGGCTGGCGATACGTTTCGTGCAGCAGCAGCAGAACAGTTGCAAGTCTGGGCGGAACGTTCTGGCGCCGCATTTGTGCGCGGCGCTGAAGGGGGAGACCCTGCGTCGGTCATTTTCGATGGAATTCAAAGTGCTGCAGCAAAAGGAATTCAATTAGTCCTTGGTGACACTGCAGGGCGTTTGCAGAACAAATCAAACCTGATGGAAGAACTAAAGAAGGTACGACGAGTTGCCGACAAGGCTGAAGGCGTTGTGAACGAAGTTCTATTGGTCATCGATGCAACCACGGGTCAAAATGGTCTCGCGCAGGCTCGCGAATTTGCGGCGGCTACGGATGTCACCGGAATTGTTCTGACCAAACTCGATGGTTCAGCCAAGGGTGGCATTGTGTTTGCCATTGAAACTGAACTGGGAATTCCAGTGAAACTAGTTGGCCTCGGAGAAACTGCAGTCGATTTGATTGCGTTTGACCCATCTGAGTTTGTATCAGCCCTGTTCGAATAGTCCAGGCCGCAAGCTGCCCTATTCGTGGTGTCATTATCTGTAAAATGGCGACTAACCAAAAGGTATTTATGTTGCATCGTCGTTTTCTCTCTACCGTCGCAGTTGTTGCTTCGTCATCTCTCATGTTTGCGGCATGTGGATCAACTGATCCGCTCGTGCTGTCGTTGAAGTCATCACAAGTGAAGTCAGGCTCGAATCGCGCTAATCCGTCTTCTTCGCAAAATGCAGAAGATGCAAAGTTGGCGTATGCACAAGATGTTTCCTATTCAGTGCTCAATGATTTGCCAGATCTCGGTGCAACAGCAATGGCATGGACTGTGAATCCACTGACAGACAACATTGCCACACTCAAGAAGTTGGCAGTTTCGCTTGGATTACTGGGTGAAGTGCTGAAAGAAGATAAGAGTAACTTTTCAATCGGACTAGATGACAAGACTGGTGCAGGGTTGCAGTTGTTCGTTGATGTCTCCAGCGCGTGGTGGAATTATTCGTCAGGTTCAGTTACGGGCACAACACCGCCGACAAATCTTCCAGATGAAGCAACTGCTATCGCGCGTGTGACGCAGTTACTCAAGGATGCCGGACTACGCGTCAAGGCGTATGCGCTGACTGCCACAAAGTCTGACTGGTCCACCGAAGTTGTCGGCACTCTGATGGCGCGAGAGGTTTCTAGCAATATGTCCTTGTCTGTGTCATTCGGCAGTGAAGCAAAAATTATGTATGCATCAGGTCCGCTTGTTGAGCTGAAGAATGCAGGGTCATATCCGCTTGTCACTCCGAAGGATGCTGTGAAACGGTTGAGTCAATTGCAATATGGCTTAATGGGGCCAACTGCTCGTTCCACAATTGATATGGCTGTGTCATCACCTGTAACTGAAGGTTCCATCCCTGTAGCCATCACGGTGCCCATTACTGGCGTGCGGTTGGCTCTGATGCAAACTACGTTGACGAATAACTCAAGCATTTTGCTGCCCGCATATACCTTCACCAACGCTGATGGAGATGTTGGCACTGTTCTTGCAATTGAAGAGAAGTATCTTTCATATGGAGACAGCGAAGTGACTGATGGGGCGGACCCTGTTCCGACCCCCGTTCAGGTTGATACGGGTTCATCTGGTGGATCACCAGGTGCTGTTCCAGGACCAGCAGTGACTCCAACAATCGCTGTGGTGGCACTCGATAATGCATCGGCAAAAAAATTGATTGGTCTCACAGAGGCAGAGGCTCAAAAAGTCGCCACCGAACTGGGATGGCAAGTACGCATCGCGATGCGTGATGGTGAGGCCTTCGTGCTGACCCTTGAATATCTGACCAATCGAGTGAATCTCACGATCACCAAGGGTTTTGTCACCGCCGTTGTCATTGGCTGACGCTCTTTGTCAGCAGTATTGCGCCGATAACCTGACAACCGCATGTTTGATTCGTTAGGCGACCGGTTACAAGGAATAGCAAAGCGTCTTCGGGGCAAAGGTCGTCTTACCGAGGCTGATGTTGATGAAGTTCTTGCCGAGATTCGTACTGCACTTTTAGAAGCCGACGTGAATGTTGGCGTCGTGCGTGATGTTGTTGCGCGCATTCGTGAACAAACAATTGGCATCACGGTTTCTGAAGCGCTTGACCCCAGCCAACAAATCATCAAGATTGTTAATGCCGAATTGGTGGCAATGCTTGGTGGAGAAACTCTCAAGATTGCCTACAGCAGTATTCCGCCCACAGTCATTCTTATGGCCGGTCTGCAAGGTTCGGGTAAAACCACCAGCGCCGCGAAGTTGGCACGCTGGTTCAAATCACAAGGTCGCCAGCCACTTCTTGTTGGTGCCGACTTACAACGTCCGGCTGCTGTTGATCAGTTGCGCACGCTCGGTGCCCAAGTTGGTGTGCCAGTCTTTTCAGAACCAGGCGACCCGGTAAATACGGCACGTCGCGGTCTTGAAGAAGCACGCCGACTGGGCAAAGACATCCTTATTGTCGACACAGCTGGCCGTTTAGCAATCGATGAAGAAATGATGCAGCAAGTTGCTGACATTTCCCGTGCCATCATTCCGAAATACACATTCCTCGTTGTTGATGCGATGACAGGTCAAGACGCTGTCAGTGTTGCTAAAACATTCGACGAGCGTCTCGCGATTGATGGAGTTATTCTCAGCAAACTTGATGGCGATGCACGAGGTGGTGCTGCGTTGTCCGTAAAGACTGTCATCGGAAAGCCCATTGCATTCGCCGCAACAGGCGAACGAATTGATGCCTTTGAACAGTTCCACCCAGACCGTATGGCCGGCCGCATCCTCGGAATGGGTGACGTGCTCACACTTATTGAGCAAGCGGAAAAAGTTTTTGAAGCAGACAAGGCAGAAGAAACTGCAGCCCGCATGCTCGAGGGCCAGTTCACGCTGGAAGATTTTCTCGAGCAGTTACAGCAGCTGAAAAAAATGGGTCCGTTGTCCGGAATTATGGGAATGCTTCCTGGCATGCCAAAGGAAATGAAGGACGCCCAGATCGGCGACGATCAGGTGAAACTCACTGAGGCAATTATTCGTTCCATGACCCCACACGAGCGCCGGTCGCCAGAAATTATTAACGGCAGCCGCCGCACGCGTATCGCCGTAGGCAGTGGCACGCAGGTTGCTGACGTCAACAAGCTCATCAAGCAGTTCACCGAAATGCAAAAGATGATGAAGAAGATGGGCGGCCTCGCAAAGCCACAAGGCAAGCAGGGCAAGGGAAAGAACAAAGTCAGCACCCGCCAGGCCATGCGCGAGCTTGGAGACATGTTCGGTGGCACTGGTGGCCCAGGTGGGTTCCCAGGTATGCCAGGCGCTGGTGGACCCGGCCAATTTCCTCCCTTTTCAAAGTAGGGATTTCGTTGGAGGAGGGCTTTGCACCGCTAGCCTTACCTAGTCCCGAACTGGGTCCTTTCAGGAGAAAATCGCACCATGGCAGTGAAATTGCGCCTAACACGAGTTGGCAAGACCAAACAACCTCAGTACCGCGTTATCGCGGCCGATTCTCGTCGCGCCCGTGATGGTCGCTTCATCGAGATCCTCGGTCAGTACAACCCACGTACCGAACCATCAACAATCACGATCGACAACGACAAAGCTGTCAAGTGGCTCATGGAAGGCGCACAGCCAACAGAGCGCGTTCGCAAACTTCTTGAAATCAGTGGGGCGTGGGCACAGTTCACAGCCGCACGAGCTAAGTAATCCCGTGTCAGATTTCGACGACGCAAACACTCTCGAAGCTCCCATCGCAACAGCGGTGCTCGCACATATCGTGCGCAGCATTGTTGATGATGCAGATGCAGTGAACGTCACTTCAGGTCCTGGCAAGGGCGACAAGATCCTCCTCGAGGTTCGTGTTGGTCCTGGCGATCTTGGTCGCGTTATCGGCCGTCGCGGTCGTACTGCTCAGAGCATTCGCACAGTTGTCCGCGCAGCGGCAACAAACGACGATGTTGATGTCGACGTCGACTTTGTCGACGCCTGAGCAATTTGCTCCCCAACTCCGCGCCTGAAGGCCTTTTAGAGGTCGGTCGCATCGGAAAGCCCCACGGCGTACGTGGTGATGTTTTTCTCTCTCTTACGTCTGATTTAGAACAACGCCGTTCGGTTGGTTCTGAACTCATCATTGTTGAAGGTGGTGCGCAACGCACGTTGACCATTGCGACTGTTCGTCCGCAGCAAGATCGTTGGGTTGTTCACTTCGAGGGCATCGATGATCGCAATGCGGTTGAAAAACTCACGAACAAATATCTCTATGCAGAACCAATTGATGGCGCCGAAGGTTTGTGGGTGCACCAACTCATTGGCTCTGATGTTGTTGATATGGCTGGCACTTCCTGGGGCACCTGCACCGGAGTTCTTCATAATCCGGCTCACGACTTGTTAGAGCTTGCATCAGGCGTTCTCGTGCCTATTCCCTTTGTGGAGTCATGTATTGATGGCATCACGGTCATTAATCCGCCAGAAGGTCTGCGCGAAGCTCTGTTATCTGACGCATCTAACGACGAAGAATAGGTAGCGTCCTGAGAGATGCGTATTGATGTCTTTTCTATCTTTCCCGAGATTGTCGACGGATTCTGCACGCACAGCCTGTTAGGTCGTGCTCGTGAAACTGGCGCCATTGACGTACGCGCCCACAACATTCGTGATTACGCAACGGATGTTCACAAAACCGTGGACGACAATCCGTTTGGTGGCGGTGCCGGAATGCTCATGCGTCCCGAACCAATTTTCGCAGCTGTTGAAGCAGTGCAGCCACCGCGTCCGTTGTTGCTCCTTGGCCCTGGTGGTCAGCAGTTCAACCAGCAGATGGCACAAACCTTGGCAGCCTCGGGCGGTTTCAGCATGTTGTGTGGCCGCTATGAGGGCGTCGACCAACGAGTGCGTGAGCACCTTGTCGACCATGAAATTTCTGTCGGCGATGTCGTGCTGGCCGGTGGGGAAGTGGCTGCCTGTCTCATCATTGAAGCCGTGACTCGCCTTATCCCTGGCGTCATGGGCAATGCCGTTTCGCCTGTCACCGAGAGTTTCGGAGCAGACGGACTGTTAGAAGAGCCCCAGTACACCCGCCCTGCTGAGTTCCGAGGTTTTGAGGTTCCTGAGGTCCTGCGCGGAGGAGACCATGGCCGTGTGGCTGCCTGGAGGCAGGCCCAAGCCCTCTGGCGCACCCTGCAACAGCGCCCCGATCTCATCGAAGCCCGTGGCGGGCTGACGAAAGATGAACTCGCCTTGTTGGAAGGGGTGGCCTTTGCCTCGTATCCTTCAATGTTCCCTACGGAATGACCTTTTCTTTCGGTCACCCGCACACATCACAGTTTGAAAGCACGCACTCATGAAGATCACAGACATCGTTGACAACCAAAACAAACGTGAAGACATCCCTAGCTTTGGCCCAGGAGATGAAGTCAAAGTGCACGTACGCGTTATCGAGTCAGGCAAAGAGCGCGTTCAGATCTTTCAGGGCAACATCCTTCGTATCCAAGGTTCCGGAATTTCAGAGACCTACACAGTTCGTAAAGTCAGCTACGGCGTTGGCGTCGAGCGCACCTTCCCTATGCATGCTCCTTCAGTAGCAAAGATCGAGGTAATTCGTCGCGGTGATGTTCGTCGCGCGAAGTTGTACTACCTCCGTGATCGCGTTGGTAAGGCCGCCAAGATTCGTGAGAAGCGCGAGGCGTAAGCCTCTCGCCTCAAGAGACGCGGACATCATTTATGAATACCGATGATCTCGACAATTTTGAGGCCGACCGCGAGTACAAACTCGCCCAGGAATACCAAGACGTCGTCGGCATGTTCAAATATGCCGTCGAAACAGAACGCCGGTTTTATTTGGCCAACGAAGTCAAGGTGAATGTCACCGGCGACAGCGCACGGCCGCTAATCGAAGTGGAAATGACCGACGCATGGGTATGGGATATGTACCGCAAGACCCGATTCATCCCCACAGTACGGGTGCTGAGTTTCAAAGACGTCAACGTGGAAGAACTGCCGTCAACCGTTCTGCTGAATCCGAACGAGATTTAGCAACTATTCGCCTTGCCCGCGCGCGGTGGGCAGAACAACGCGCAGCCGATTGGTATGTCTCTCACGGGTTTACAGTTATTGCGCGCAATTGGACCATGCGTGGTGGAGAACTTGACGTTGTCGCCAGGCTCGGAAATCTCATTGCAGTGTGTGAAGTGAAAGCTCGCGCGACAAACAACTTTGGCTCGCCATTAGAAGCAATGACGGAACTAAAACAACAACGTGTGCGGCGTGCAGGTTTTGCATTTGTTCGCACGCTCGAAGAATCAGGACTTCATGTTCGATTCGATGTAGCGGCGGTGCTGGGAACTCAATTAGAAATGTTCGAAAACATTTTCTGAATCAGCGAGTAGCGCCAGTACTGCGTCGTTGCCAGCATGCATGATGCCAGTGGCGTCGCAAGTCAGGCGCTTCGCGTGGCACCGCAACTGTGTGTCCCATGCCTGCGGGAATGTCTTGGTTGCATCCAGGGCACACATATTCCTTCAGTGCTTCATATGGTTGAATACGACGCGTATCAACCTCGCCGTACAAGTCATTCCAAATATCACGAGCCATGGTGGTTACCCGAGAAATGCCCATGCCACGAGTACAAATGCAACACAGATTGCCATTGCGACAAACCACACATCGCTTTTGCGGGCCACTTGTTTGCGTGTCGGATTAAATCCCATTCGTTTAGTATCGCTGCACAACCGCCGTTCTGCACGGACTCTCGGTGAGTAGCGTGGAGACAATGCGCCGCGCCATCATTGCCACCACTCTTGTGGTGTTATTTCTTGGCTTTGGCGCACCTGCATTGGTGAGCGCCGAAACGACCACGACTACGCAAGCGCCCGCTGCCATCGTCAGCACAACCTCGACCAGCACTAGTTCTACAACTACGTCGACCACAACCACGGTGCCCACTGCAGTCACCACCGTGCCAGAAGGCTGTGCGTTGCCTCTCGTTGCTCAGGCAGTCTTCATCGGGACCGTTGCATCTCTTGATCCGGTGGCCGCTGTGTTCACGGTGACACAAGTGCGTGCCGGAACTCTTGACGGCTACATAAATAGCAATTCTGTAGAAGTGCGATACGGCCGTGACGTGAAATACCTGAAAAAGAACAAGACCTACATTGTGGGGGTTGCCCTTGACAGCGTGACACTAAAATTGTCGTCAACTGTTCGCGATTCAAACGAATTATTTGGTGGTGCTGAAGTAGTGGGATCGAATACGCGGTGTCCGAAGTTTGAAGCAGCTGCCCGCACCTTGCACGATGATGGCACCAGTATCGATTCCGGACTATTTGTCACAATCTTTGACCAACCAGCGCGTTTGTTAGCCGCATTGGTGCTGCCGACTCTGCTCGTTATTCTCGCGTTGTTGGCGCTTGTGTGGTTCCGTCGCGGAATGCGTCGCTAAAATTAGTTACGCAGAAAATGCTGCAGTAGCTAATGCGCGCAGTTCAGTAACGGCGTGTTTGAGACCCTTCGGGTCGCGATACAACGCACTGCCAGCAATCAACACGTTTGCTCCGGCTTTCGCTGCGCCGGCAATGGTGGTTGGCGAAATGCCACCATCAACTTCCACATGAACAGAGTCACCGAGACCACGCGCTGTAATCATGTCGCGCACTTGGCGAATTTTCGGCTCCATTGTTTTGATGTAGCTCTGGCCACCAAAGCCTGGGTTCACGGTCATCACTAACACCATGTCAACCAAATCAAGAACATTTTCAACAGTGCTTGCTGGCGTGTGTGGGTTCAGTGCAACAGCTGCTGTTGCGCCCATGCCACGAATGTTTTCCAATGTGCGATGCAAGTGGGTGCACGCCTCTGCATGAACAATGAGACGCTGACATCCTGCCTCTACGTAGCGTTGCGCCATTACGTCTGGAGTAAGAACCATCAGGTGAGCTTCGAATGGCTTTGTGCTGTACGAACGGGCAGAAGCAATGACATCTGGCCCAAAGGTGAGGTTTGGCACGAACTGGCCGTCCATAATATCCCATTGAATAATGTCAACGCCGGCCTCATCGAGAGCACGAACCTCTTCGCCAATCTTGGAAAAATCTGCTGGAAGGACTGATGGGGCAATAAGAACAGGCAATGTCACGCCTCTCACACTAGCGAAATGACTTTCACTCGGACTTGCGCCGTAGCCTGTCACGGTGACAACACCCCATTCTGTTCGTATTGAAAAGCTCGTCGCAGGCGGCGAAGGCATTACCCGCCTTGAAGATGGCCGTGTTGTCTTCGTCCCAGGCGTCCTTGCCGGCGAATTAGTCGAGATCTCATTGTCCGAGGAAAAGAAAGACTTTGGCCGTGGTCAATTGATCTCAGTTCTTGAACCGTCGGCCAATCGTCGTGTGCCACCATGCCCTCACGTGGCTGAAGGTTGCGGTGGTTGCGATTTCCAACACATCGAACGACGCATTCAAGGCCAAGCCAAACTTGCCATCGTGGCCGAGGCGTATGCCCGTACCGCTCGCATGGAGATTGACCCACAATTACGTCGACTTACTGACGATGCTCGTCGCACCACAGTGCGCATGGTTGCCGGCGACGACGGCATCATCGGATTTCGTGCCCATGATTCACATGACATTGTTCCCGTCACTAATTGCATGATTGCTCACCCACTCATCAATGACTTCATTGCGAACCCTGTTCTTGAAGGCGCTGGCGAAGTCACCATTCGTGTTGGTGCTCGCACGAACAACATCGGTGTATGGAATCATGAAGGCAAACTCGCTAATGGTCTTCCCGCAGGTTTGAAAACAGGCGAGCGCGCGTCAATTTCTGAAGTCGTTGGCGAACACACTTACAAAGTGTCAATGGGCTCGTTTTTTCAGTCATCACCGGAAGCTGCCGAACTTATTATCGATTCTGTGTCACGTCGTCTCGACAAACTTGGCATCGAAGGCGGATACATGGTTGATGCATACGGTGGAATTGGCCTTTTCAGCCTCGC
>JBAXUC010000053.1:0-9307 GCA_037129855.1 Actinomycetota bacterium
TCACTGGTTTTAATGACGTGAAGTACGCGTGGGTTGATTGCGGTGCTCTTGTGTATTGCGGTGGAACCGATCCGACCGCGCAAAACCTGTCAACTCACCTGTCGACCAGCAACACGGGAGTGAAATGGAGCACCTATAACGGCGGCTTCAAGAAAGAAACTGCTACCGCTGATGCAACACCCGGACTAGACACTTCGCTTGGCACAAGCACAAATGGCAACTCGTTGTATTTGATGAACCGCAACGGACGACAAGATCCCGAATCTGTGTATTGGGTTGCGTCGCTATTTCCGAACCAGGGAGCAAACACGTTGCAAACTGTGAAGCCAGGAGACGTTTTCACAGTGAAATACAACACCAGTTCCGGAGATAATCAAATTGTGATGATGGTTAATCCGCACGCAGTGACGGTTCCCGGATTAACTAAGGTCAACGGTGTCGGATACACAGGTAGTGCACTTACCCCTGATTCCACAGGGAAATTGAAACTTGAGTTCTATCGTCCTCAGCGCCTCACCACCACTGGTGAAGAGGGCACATACCGCGACATGGGCGGTCTGCGATATGGAATTATCTACATGGGTCAGCAAGACACTGCGTGTCTCCCTGGGGCCTATTCCGGATATGAAAGTGGATTCTCGCTGCAATCTGGAGGCGACATGGCCTCCATGCTCTGGCCCTTAACTGACACAACAACTACTGATTCCGTGACAGGCACTAGCAGTAATCAGTTGTCATTCACTCTTGACCTACGAGCTTGTATTGGCGCATCAACATATGACGCTGCGACTGCGGGAACTCAGTGGAATATTCAACTCACAGGCGCTGGTCAAAGTTTGACAGGTGGATCAAATAGGGCATCACTCGATTTGATCGTTCGCAAATAGGTCTTCGTTAGCCAAAGACAACGGTGCGGTTGCCGAATGTCAACACGCGGTGTTCAACATGCGCCCGTACGGCGCGCGCAAGTACAACAGTTTCAAGGTCGCGGCCTTGGCGAGTGAGTTCTGCAACATCATCACGGTGTGAAATATGCGCAACATCTTGAGCAATGATTGGGCCTTCATCTAATACGTCGCTGACGTAATGCGCAGTGGCACCAATAACTTTTACACCGCGGTCGTGTGCTTGACGATACGGATTAGCACCAATGAACGCTGGCAAGAACGAATGATGAATGTTGATCATGCGGCCAGTCCATGGTGCAACTAGTGATGGCGGCATGACCAACATGTAGCGCGCAAGAATTACAAGATCAAGGTTCAGTGATTGCAACAATGAACCAAGTTGTGATTCTTGATCTGCGCGCGCAGTTGCAGTGTCGGATACTTCAACATGATGAAACGGAAGTGAGAATGATGTCGCAAGTGATTGTGCATCAGCATGATTTGAAATCACTGCAGCGATGTCAAGACCAAGATCGCCATAGGTTGTGCGTGCTAGTAAGTCTGCAGCACAGTGCAATTGCTTTGAGCACAAAATTGCAGTGCGTGGCTTCCATGGCAATGCATCAAGAGTGAACGACATGTTCCAATGTGAAGCAACAGGAGCAAAACCGGCTGCAAGAGTTGCGATAGGTGTTGTGCCTGCGTGGGTAAATTCAACGCGCTGAAAAAACATGGCGTCAGCACCGTCAGTGTGTTGTTCTGCATGCACGATATTGCCGCCCACAGAGCCAACCCAGGTTGCGACAGCGGCCACGATGCCCGGCTGGTCGGGACAGGAAATAAGAAGAACGGCCGACGGATTCACAGAGGGTGAAGGGTAACGGCACGGCGAATGGTGGAGACGATGGGAATCGAACCCACGACCTCCTGCTTGCAAAGCAGGCGCTCTACCAATTGAGCTACGTCCCCGTATTTACGGCTCGGTCAGGTTATCGGGAGAAGGCCGAGAGAGAACTCTAATCACCCACCTTCCGCAGGGGCTGAAGGGTACCCTTGCTTCATGGCAAGCGACCTGATCTATGCATTTCGAATCATGCGCTTACCCCTCCTTGATGCGGGCGGGGCCGCAATTGGTCGTATTGACGACATTGTGGTGGTTCCTGGACGCAGCGGCGACGCCCCCCGTGTCACTGGGTTTGTGGCCACCAGCCAGCGCCGACGCATTTTTGTGAACGCCAACCGCATTTTGTCCCTTGATACCGAAGGCGCCCGCCTACGCAGCTGGGACGTGGACCTGAACCCGTTCAAGCCGCGTCAGGGCGAGCACATGCTTGGTCGCGACATCATCGATAAGCGCCTCAATGGCGAGTCGATCAGCGATGTGGCCCTTCGCCCCACCGTCGGCGCCCGTGAATCGGGCTGGGAAGTCTCCAAGGTACGCCTCACCCGCCGCGGGGTTCTTGGCCGTCGCTCTACGTACCGCTTGGTCGACTGGACCGACGTGAGCACACTGTTTGCGCCCGCTACCGAAATGGCGGCTGAAGCTGCACGTCTTCGCGACATGCACCCAAGTGACGTGGCCGGCGTGGTGCGTGCGTTGCCATTTGCCCAGCGTCAATTGTTGGCAAAAGAAATGGACGATGATCGTCTTGCTGACTTGCTGGAAGAAATGCCAGAGAGCGAACAGCTCGCACTGATTGCAAACCTTGATATGGATCGCCTCATCGACGTATTGGAAGAAATGCAGTTCGACGACCTTGCCGACTTGTTGGCAGAGATGCCCGCACAACAACGTTCTCGCGTGTTGGATGCAATGGATGACGATGACGCTGATGTAGTGCGTTCGCTGCTCTCATACGCGCCAGGTACGGCAGGAGCTTTGATGACGCCCGAAATTATCGTGATGGGTTCTAATGCCACCGTTGCTGAAGCATTGGCACAAGTACGTGACCCTGAATGGCTTGTCTCGATTGCGGCACAAGTGTTTATTACACAACCACCATTCAAAGCACCAACAGGTGCATACCTTGGCGTTGTGCACTTGCAGCGTTTGTTGCGCGAACCGCCAAGCACGGAACTGGGCCGTTGTGTTGCGAACGAACCAACCGTCACCGCCAACCAATCAGACCGTGAAGTTGCAGAGTTCTTAGCGTCGTACAACCTTCTTGCTGTAGGTGTGTGCGACGATGCCGGACATTTGTTAGGCGCCATCACTGTGGACGACGTGCTTGACCGTATGTTGCCTGCTGACTGGAGACAGCGCAGGCGTCAGGCGGCTACGTCATGAAGCGCCGTACAGATCTAACAACACCACGCCAGCGTCGCCGCGTTGGTATTCACTACGACCCCGATGCATTCGGTTCATTCAGTGAATCCATTGCACGTTTCTTGGGCACGGGCCGTTACTTAGTTATTCAGTCGTTTGTGGTTGTCACGTGGGTCATTGTCAACATCTACAAACCGTTTCAGTTCGATGGTTATCCGTTTATCTTCCTCACGCTTATTTTGTCGTTGCAGGCGTCATACGCTGCACCGCTTATTTTGCTTGCACAAAATCGTCAAGAAGATCGTGACAACGAACAGCTTGAACGTGATCGCGGCTTAGCTGCACGAACGCAAGCAGATACTGAGTATTTGGCACGTGAATTAGCTGGTGTGCGTTTGGTTTTGGCAGACCTTGTCACTATGGAAGATCTGCGTGAACAAACAGATGCAATTACCGAGGTACTTGAGAAACTCAACGCTGCTGTATTGCAGCAACAACCAGATTCACAGCCTGGCGAGTAGCTATAGCAAATTCGCGTGGCATCAGAATTGGTGCCATGTGATCGCCATCGAGTTCCACAATCTGTGCGTTCACGGCTGTAGCAAGTGCGTGCTGTTTATGTGGAAGCACCAAAGTGTCGCGTAATGTCAGTACGTAACTGGTGGGCTTGCGTAATGTGCTCGCAAATACGCGCGCATCAAATGTTGCAATTGCCTTACCGGCTTCAGCAATCATCCACGGATCATTGCGGCGATTCTCTGCAATTATCCATGACACGTAGCGGAGAGTTTCGTGACCACGCGGCAATGTGCGCTTGAAAAATAAGCGAAGAACTCGTGGGCGACCAACGATGTGCGACACGGGCCCTATGAATCGCATTTTGCGTCGTTCGCGGGGTGTTCCGCTCCACTCAAGTGCAGTAGCTTGCAACACCATTGCGCTAACTAGCTCTGGGTGACGTTGCGCTGTGAGCAAACTGATGGGGCCTCCCATGGAATAGCCGACCGTGATGACTGAAGTAGCCCCAAGTTCTCTAGCCACCGCTGCTGCATCATCCGCGCAATCTTCCAATGTCACCGGAACATTTGGGCGTAATCCTCTGCCATGGCCGCGGTGGTCAACGCCGATTATTGAAAAATATTTTGATAGTTCTTCATATGCGGCGAAGAACTGTAAATCACAAGAAGCAGTCCATCCGTGCAATAACAACAATGTCGGTGCAGAGGAATCAGGGTGTTGATGATGACGAACAAACATTTCGCCACGACCTGGTACATCCACAATTTTCCCTGGTATCAGAAATGGGACCTCGCCCTCTGCAGAATTTCTTACCGGCATGTTTTACATACTCCCACTACGTCAAGTCGATGATGAGCCATCGCAAAACCTGCGCGTTGTGCAACAACGCCTAATGCTTCATCGAGTGTGTGTTCAATGTCATCAGGAATGCGCACATCTGCGACAAATCCACACACGCTGCACACCATATGGTGGTGATGGCCCATGATTGCTTCGCTGAGTTCATAGCGAGCCCATTCATCAGTGGTGATGACGCGAATAACGACGCCGGCGTTTTCTAACACTGACAAGTTGCGGTAGGCCGATGATTGTGCGAGCCCTGTTGTACTCGACAAGATTTCAGGAATCGATAATGGACGATCCGCCCCTGACAGTGCCGCAACAATGTCTCGCCTGCCCGACGTAAACCGTTGACCGATTTCAGCAAGCTTCGTGGCCACATGATGTGCAACATCGTCAGCTGCCACAGAATCTGCTGCGTGTTGATGCGTTGCCATGTTGCAGACGCTATCGAGAATGAGTGAGAATCAGGTATTGATGCGGGCCAACGCCGTGTGCACCAAGGTGTCCACGAGTGATTCGGAGTCGGCAATGCTGCCAGGACGAAGGACAAACTTGCCTTGGTCGTTCTGGGTGGCAAGGGGTCGCTGTCGCGGGCCACGACCAAACGTGAACGCAGGCGCAATGCGATGCAACTGCCATTCCATTAACGGACGCATCAGGCGACCCAGGTCTTCTTGTGACAACGATGCAATGTCGGCTTCGATGATTGCAAGAGCAGCGACCGCAACACGTGCGCCAGAGCGAGCCGCCTGCACCCATGGCATCACTTCGTCTTTCATGTCAGGCATGTCGCGAACTGCTTCCCACCACTCACGTGATGGAGTCTCCCCTGGCCAATGCAGATCACCGCGATATGCAGTGGCTTCAGCAAGCATGCGCCAGCCATCGCGATCAACTGCTGTATTCCATGCGGTCAATGCATCGTCGCCGCGCCACCATGCCGCAGCAGATTCCAACATCAGCATTGATGCGCGCGGTTCCACCATGGGGTTCCACAAGAAACCACTGCAAATGTTTTGTAGTCCTTGTTCGCGACCGTGCAGTGGCCCAAGATGCATATGTGCATGCATGAGTGCGTCGTTCACTGGCGCGTTATCCCATACCAACGGTGCACGACCACCTGTTACTTCGCGACGCGCAATGGCATCATTCACTGTGATGGAGTCATTGACAACATAATTTCCTGTCCACATAACTTCAATGTCCTCGCCAAGACCCGCGCATAACGCATCAAGGTACGGCGACGACGTGAGACCTGCGTAATGCGTTGGTGTAATCCACACCGGAACATTCAATGCATCACGTACTGCATGTGCGATGCGCTGATGATCAGCTGCTGCATTCAACACCGGTAAATCATCGAAGCACAACACCACCGCTGCTGCACCTGCATCAACTGCTGGCCGCAATTTTTCAACAACTTGTTCATTTGTTGCACCAGAACCTGGCGTGAGGCCGATGACAAAATTCACGCTGTCGTGTCGTGATGACAATTCAGCAAATTGTTCAAGCTCTTCAGGTGTAAATGGTTGATCCCATAGTTCGCGATGACGCGGTTCTAATTTCGCAGCCCACACATATGAGTTCCAGCCCCATGTAGCCATTGCATCAAATATTTCAAGGCGCTCGGCGTGCGAATACGGCACGCCATAGAACCCTTCAATGATTCCGAGAATGGGAGCGTTCATGTTTACTGGCCAATGAATTGATGCAAGATCGTGCCACTGTCTATCACGCCGTCCAGAATGAAATCGTTTGGAACTTCGTTCTGTCCCAAGTTGTGCACTCCAGGCGGGACAAGTCCTTTACTCAACGCACATGCTGCTTGTGCAGCTACTGATCCGGTGATTGTGGCAACGCGCTCAGCAATACCCACAATTTCTACGTGGCGCATTCCATTTCGCACCCCACGCACTTCAACACGTAATCCACCAAGTGTTCCCTCTGCATGTGGTGGCGACAACATGGGTAAGCGCGCAGTTAAACGGTCGCGACGTGTTGCTGAAACGCGTGCAGTAATGCGTTGTAACGATGGCGCAATGCGCTGAAGCAATACAGGCTCTGGGCTTGCGTAGCGATAACAATCACGCGCGCCAACCGGGTCTGGAAACCAACACAATTCACGGCCGCTGCCAGCAGGTCGTTGTAGCCATTCGCCTTCATGCCAGCCAATAGAAACACCGGCCAAACTGTCGTGGTGTTGACGTGCACATTGCGGTCCACCTGTTCCGTGCACCGCAACGTGTACCTCGTCGATTGATTCAAATGCACGAGTGACATGATGAACCAACAACCCTGTCATACCAGGAGAACATGCTGCACCGATGATGACCGGCACCTTGCGCGCTAACGCTCTGTCTTGAATATCAAGCAACGCCAAAACATCTGCCAAGTTGTCGCTGACTGAAACAACTGCGATGCCCTGAGCAACAAATGTGGCAGCCAATGCAGAATGCGGTGCGCCATGAGCAAGAACAACAACACTGCAATCAAACAAGTCGGTGGCGTGACGTAAAGGTGCGATACGAGGGCGGTACCCGAGTGTGTGCAGTTGGGCCGCAACGCGCGTGCCCACCACTCCAGAACCAATAATCCCGATATCGAAATTAGTGGAAGTACTCATAGTGATTAGCGCTGAGGGGTGACCTCGCGCCACCCGCCTTGGGACGGAGCTTCGGGGCTTTTTCCACGTGTGCGCAACACTGTTGCCACGATGCCGCCGATGGAGATAGCGAGGAGTACTTGGCGTATGAATTTCACGAAGTACTCCTTCTTTGTGGTGGGGCTACACAGAATCGAACTGTGGACCTCATCCTTATCAGGGATGCGCTCTAACCGACTGAGCTATAGCCCCGTATGGGACTGCTCACTCTACCTTTGGGTATGGTCAGGCTCAACCGTGCGAGCCACCACTTCTTCTTCCAGCACTGTCACCCTGATTCCGCCCACCAATTCGGTGATCAAATTGAAGACAACGGCCGCTAAAACCCAGATTCCGGCACCAAGGGCGATGCCAAAGAGGCCAAAAAACGCCAAGGCCCGAAAGAGCGCTGCCCCTTGGAAGACAAAGGAATCCCAGCCAAACGATGCCAGGAACTGCTCGACATTGTCGATGGTGCCCGTGGCTGAACCCACATTCCACAGCAAGAACCCTGTGATGAGCACCACGATGTACAGGGCCGCATGAAAAACAATGGCCACTTTGAAGACGCTCCACGCATCAACATCTCTGATGACACGGGTGACTTTGCGCACGCGATGACGCTGAGTCACAGGTTCTGTATTCATAGCCACTCTTTGAGTGTATTGACTATGGCTACCCCAACTGGGTCACGGTGACGCTTGCGCAGTGGCTGTTAGTGATCCGCTGCGGATAATGACAGTGACAACAGGGCCTTGCGTAGTGACCTGTTCGATGGTGACGCGCAATGCATCGGCAAGTTTCTGTGCCGCAGCCAGGTCTCGTGATACGTAAGCAAGGGCGACTGCATCAGCATTGTTTTGAGCACGCGCAATGTCGCCGTGCCGCGACGTGACGCCGAGAATGCACACAACACCGACCGCGGTGATGGCCCACCACCATAAAGACAAAATGGTCACGCTTCCGCGTGAGGAATCAGTCGTCGTCTGTGGAGAGAATTGGCGCAACCGAGGCAACTACTGCTCCGTCGTCAAGGTTCATAAGACGCACACCTGTTGCTGTGCGACCTTGACTGGAGATCTGCTTGACCTCGGTACGGATTGTGACTCCGTTTGATGCGATTGCAACGATCTCGTCTTCAAGACCAACCATGAATGCGGCAACAACTTTGCCCTTCTTGCCGGTGACCTTGACACCAATGACGCCTTGTGTTCCGCGGCCCTTACGTGGGAAGTGAACGATCTGTGTGCGCTTTGCATAACCAGCATCAGTAACGATGAGCAATGCATCGTCGCCACGGCCAGGGTCCGCTGACACCACTTCGTCGCCAGCCTTCATACGCATACCGCGCACGCCGGCTGCTGTGCGACCCATTGGTCGCACTTCGTTTTCGCTGAAGCGAATGACTTGACCACTACGGCTTGCAATAAAGATGTCGTCGTCGCCTGATGTTTCAATCACACGTACGAGTTCGTCATCTTCTTTCAAGCCGAGTGCAATAAGACCATCACGGCGGCTTGAGTTGTACGCGTCGAATGCAGTCTTTTTGACTTGACCAGACTTCGTGACGAAGAACAAGAACCGCTCACCCGGGAATTCGCGCGTATCAATGATGGCTTGAACGATTTCGCCCGGCTGCATTGGCAACAAGTTGACAATGGGGATTCCCTTTGCGGAACGTTCGCGTTCTGGAATATCAGCTGCACGCAACTTATACACACGTCCACGGTTCGAGAAGAACAACAGATATGCATGTGATGTGGTGAAGATAACGCGACGAACAAGATCGTCTTCTTTCAACGTTGCACCTTTGACGCCACGACCACCGCGTGCTTGAGCACGGAACTGCCCAGCAGGAACAGCCTTGACGTACTGAGCGTTAGTCATAACAATTACAAGTTCTTTGTCATCGACAAGATCTTCGAGGGCCATTTCGCCACTGTCGTTGATGATGTGGCAGACACGGTCAGTTGCGAATGTTTTGCGAACATCAATGAGTTCATCTTTGATGACATTGCGCAATTTTTCGTCGGACGCAAGGATTGCTTCGTACTCTGCGATGCGTGTTTGAACATCTGCAAGTTCTTTTTCCAAGTCGATGCGTGACAAACGTGTGAGTTGACGCAATTGCATGTCGAGAATGTCGACGGC
>JBAXUC010000054.1:0-9243 GCA_037129855.1 Actinomycetota bacterium
AGGCTGCTGAGACCGAGATCCTTGCCGCCATCGAACGACTGGCTCATCTCGAGCATTAACCGGCTCGCCGTTTCGGCAACTTTTTTGTGACGACCGTCACGCTACTGTGTCCAGCTGTGGAAAAACACCTTGGGAAACCCTTATGGGTGAACGAGCCTGTGGATATCCCCCAATTTTCACAAATGCACCTTTAGGGTTCGCAATGCGGACCAAGTGCCGCAGAATTGGGGAAACCTTATGTACACACTCGGAGCCTTGCTCCTATCAGCCCTCCTACTTGGTGCCGTTGTTTCGGTCATCGAGTCGGTATTACACCTTGTCGGCGCCCATGGCGCCATCAGCAAGTTGCCACTTATCGGAGCGCATCTTTCACTCATCATTGCCATTGGCATGGTGTGGTGGTTGAAGATGAACCCGATCGCAGGTTGGGGAGTCACATTCGCAGATGAATGGATGACCTATGTCGCCAATGGCGCCATTATTCTCGGAATGATTCCGGTGAAGGATGCAGTTATCAACATGGTGAACAAGGGCCTTCGCGCTTAAGTTCTCGCCACATATTTCAGCTACGGGCTGTCGGTTCATTGGAACCGGCGGCCCGTTTGCATTTCTGGGTTACGACCGAGACGTGCCTCGGAAAATTCGCAGCAGTCCGATGCAGCCGGCAGCAAACACAATGAGCCCCAGAAAGCGCGCACCGATTCCGACGGGTAACGACATCAGCCATCCGCCAGCAAAAATTGACGCGATATGCATGGCGGTAAAGAGCCCACGTGAGCCGGAAGATTTCGGTCGACGGAAAACGGCAATCAATGAAATAACCCCCAACAGAATCATGACGAGCATGATGAGGGCAGCTAGTAGAGCGAGGCTTTCCATTGCCGAAGAGTAGACCAGAAACTAGTTAGTGAGTTGCAGAGTCGTCGATCAGCCAAAAGCTCACGAGGCCTGCTGGCTGGTCATTCAAACTTACTGAGATATCGACTTGCCCAGCATGAGGGAACCCGATGCCACGCAGGGGAAGTGCGAACGGGAAGAACAAGCCTTCGCCAAGGTGACGTTCCGCATCGACATTGAATTCAAAGTCGATGCGGGCTATTTCCTCTGCGGTATCAGGGAAGCGAATAATGACACGCCCGTGGTGAGCCGTGCCCACTCGGTGCGGTTGCACATACACAGACATTGCAATGTATGAATCAACTTCTGATGGAAAGCCTGAATGTACAGCGATGCGTGTGACACCACTGCTGACAATGTTCAGCATTCCTTCACGAACATTGGCATAGTCGCACAATGTCAATGTGGTGAGATCAAGTCCTGAGTCTGCAAGTGGGTCACGATTCATTTGTGATGTTCGTGTTCATGTGTGTGGTGAACATAGGCGCGATCCGATGTTGCGAACTGTGTGACATACATAATGATAAACACAACAGTGGTGATGAGGGTGATTGTTGGCCCAGGTGCAAGGTCTGCGTGATAAGACACAATGAAACCAATAAGAACTTCGGAGAGTCCAATAGCAACTGCTGCTCGCGTAATGGAACCCACTCGATTAAAGAACAGTCGGGCAGTCGCCGTGGGGGTAATGAGCAATGACACAGTAAGAACAGTGCCAACGGTGGATAAACACACCACAACGCAAATGGCTAAGAGAATCAGCATTGCGGCATCAAGACGCTGGGCGCGCACGCCAACTTGGGTGGCATGATCGCGATCAAACGTTGCAATCTTTAAGTCTTCGAAGCGGAACCACACGAAAAAAAGACTGCCGATGGTGAGTGCAAAGGTGATCCACATATCAAGAGTGTTGACGGTGAGCAATTGCCCGAACAAAAAGTGCGTGAGTGAGACAGATGTGTCGACTTTGCCGAGCGCGAGAACACCGAATGCAAACATACCGCTACCGACTACCGCAATGATCGAGTCGTGTGCGATGCGGCGGTTCTGTGACAGCAAGTGAATGACAACAGCCATAAATATTCCGGCGACTAATGCACCAGGAAGAACTGCTGCCGTGCCGAACCATGCAAAGGCCAATGCAACACCGCCAAGAAGTGAATGCGACATGGCGTCGCCCATGTATGCAAGGCGGCGCAGTGACACCCATGTGCCAACCACGGGGGCGAGTACGCCAACCATCAGGCATACGATGCCAGCGCGTTGTGAGAAGTCGGATTGAAAGGGGTCAAGTAGCCAATGCATTATGAACGACCCTGTGCAGACGTGCGACTAAAGACCGCTTCCAGCCTGTCGCCACCCAATTCAATGGCTGGGTCGCCATCACCGATGATGCGCCCGTTCAGGGTGAGACAACGCGAAAAATGAGTACGCACAAGGCCAAGGTCGTGAGTAGAGACGAGCACTGACGTACCGCGAGCGCATAACTGAGTGAACAAGTCAATGAGATCGCTTGTGTGGCGCACATCGACACCAGATAACGCTTCGTCGAGCAACAGCACATCGGCCTCTTGAGCTAATGCTCGAGCGAGTAGTACGCGTTGTACTTGACCGCCGGACAAGGTTGCGAGCGAACGCGTACTCATGTCGGCAAGGTCTACCTGTGACAAGCAATCTGCAACATGGTCGTGGTCGCTGCGTGATGGTCGCATGCGTACACCATGAAAGCGACGGCGTCCTGCCATGACTACTTCGGCAACGGTAACGGGGAAGCGCAGGTCTACGTCTGACTGTTGTGGAATGTATGCAATGGCTTGACGCTCGAGGTGATGACACTGTTCTCCGTGCACTACGACATCGCCCTGATGATCAATGAAGCCGGCAAGTGCCTTAAACAAGGTTGATTTACCTGCTCCATTGGGGCCAACAACGGCAATTAGCTCACCCGCGTCTACAGAAAAACTGCTGGCAGTTAACGCTTTATAATCACCGTAGGAAACAGCAACATCAACGGCTGCAAGAACGGTGGAATCTGAGTGGTTGTTCACGAGCACCGCAATCCCTTCACTAGACGTGACAGATTGTCCCGCTGGATGGAATTGTATGACGCGCCACCTGCGATGTCTGTACTGCTAATACCTTCGACAGGATCAAGCAGGTCAGCAGTTGCGCCTACTTTGTCTGCCAATGTTTGAGCCAGATCAGAGGGAAGAAGGGTTTCAAAAAAGATCGTGCTGACTGAATGAGCTTCAGCAAAAGTGGCAATTGCTTCGAGGCTCTTAGCCGATGGTTCTTCTTCAGGATTGACGCCAGCAATTGCTTCTTGGCGGATATTGGCTCGTTTGGCAAGATAGGCAAATGCGCGATGGGAAGTGACAAGTACTCGTGATTCACAGTTGGCAAGTTGAGCATCAATCTCGCTTCCTAACGTCTGTAGTTCTGCAATGTACGACTTTGCTGCAGCGTTGAACTGCGTAGAAAATTCTGGGCTCAACTGAGATAGTGCATCTGCAACTGCTGTGGTCATTGCAATCATGTTTGCTGGGTCAAGCCACACGTGTGGGTCTTTGCCTGATGCCAGTACTTCGCCGTCTGTTTCGCCTTCAGTGCCATCGAGTTGCGCAACGACATCCAGAAGAGTGACTGATTGCAGTAAGTCAACAGGAACTACGGAGCCCGGTAACGATGCAACTGCTTTTTCAACCTCTGGCTGAAAACTGTCACTGATGTAGAACACCGCTGATGCAGATGACAGAACGGTCAGTTGTTTTGCGGTCAGTTGCACGTCGTGTGCGCCCTGACCAGCTGGGGTGAGTTCAACAACGTTGACATGTGTGCCGCCAACCTGACGCACAATTTCCTCGATGGGGTAGAACGATGCAGCGACGGTGATCTGTGTCTTGTTTGTATCGACCTGTGACGATGAGCTGCCGCAGGCAGAGAGCGCCAGCACGCAAGATGCCACAGCAAGGAAACGGTTCACGAGAGTGAGGATATCTATAATGAGAACCATTCCCAACAATGAGAATCACTGGGAAAGACATCAGTAATAAGGTCAGAACAACACACGGGGGGCATATGGCTACAGGTGATGCAATATTTCGGCGCGAAGACGACTGCGAGACCGAATCGTGGCCAGGTGCTGTCGACTGGTGGACTCTTTTTAGTAGCGACCGCACGGACACCAATGGCCTCACGGTTGGAGTGGCTGAAATACCTGTGGGGGCGCCTGAGCCAGAACGCGGCCACATGCACGCACAATCAGAGGTGTACTACTTCTTGTCGGGCACTGGCCACGTGGTGGTGAATGGATCTCGACGTGATGTACGTACTGGCGACGCGGTGTTCATCCCCGGAAATTCTGAACATGTTGCGGTGAACACCGGAACAGAGCCGTTGCGATTGTTGTACTTTTTTGCCACTGACTCATTCACCGACATCAAATACATCTTTCCTCAATAACTATTTGTTTTATTTCCAGAGTGTCGACAAGTCAGAAATTATTGAAGTCAAATATGTACCAATTGGTGAAGACGTGCGCCAGATGAGACCAATGGAGCGACCAGCACTGGAAGAACGCAATGGTCGAGTCATGACTCCGCTACCTTTGCGCGCTTCGATGGGAGCAGCAGATCTAGGTAAAAGTGTAATTCCCATATTGGCAGCAACCATTTGAACCAGTGTCGGCAGGCTTGTTGCTTGAATGTCTGATGGTTGTATGTTGCTGCGAATACACAAGTTTTCAGCTTGATCACGCAGGCAATGACCTTCTTCCAACAACAAAATATTTTCTTTTGCTAACCGATCCAAACTGATTGGTGACGACGTATCTGCCAAGCGGTGATCTGAAGACATTGCAACGAGAAATGGGTCATGGGCAATTACAGCCGAGGAGAGTGTTGGTTCTTCGATCGGTAGTGCTAATAAGCCAACATCAAGTTTTCCGTAGCGCAAAGACTGCAAGAGGTCGTGAGTTTGTTCTTCGTGAAGATGTAGTTGCGAATGGGGATGGTGTTTGCGAAGTGATTGCACTAGCGCAGGCAACAAATACGGTGCCATAGTAGGAATTGCACCAATGTGAATATCACCACGCAGGTCGTCCCCGTCGTTCTTTGCTTCAATCACGAGATCGTTCAGATCTCGGATCAGTGCGCGAGCCCGGTCGACCACCTGGACTCCCTGATGAGTGAGCAAAATTCCGCGGGCGGTTCGTTCCAGAAGTTGTTGCCCCAGCCGATTCTCTAAACCTTTGATCTGTGCACTGAGTGCGGGCTGAGAGATAAAACAGGCATCGGCTGCTCTGCTGAAACTTCCCTCGTCGGCGAGCGCCACGAGATATGTGAGCTGTTGAATCGTCGGTAGGTTCATAACTAAATCCTATACAAACCATAACTAAATGAGATTTGCCTTATACCTAAAAAGACACGATAATAGGGACAAACGTCTTGCGACATGTAAAAGGACACACAATGGAATCAACAGATAAATGCCCAGTAGTACACGGCGGAGCAACGACCGTCAAAACATCAAATCCTCAATGGTGGCCGAATGCATTGAGCATTGACATTCTGCATCAACACGATTCGAAGACCAATCCATATGGTGAAGATTTCGATTACAGGAAAGAACTAGAGAAGTTAGATGTTGCGGCCCTGAAGCAGGACCTTACAAACCTCATGACGGACAGCCAATCGTGGTGGCCTGCAGACTGGGGACATTACGGCGGCCTCATGATTCGCATGGCGTGGCATGCAGCTGGCACGTATCGCATTTCTGACGGACGAGGCGGCGCAGGCACTGGAAACCAAAGATTTGCTCCGTTGAACTCGTGGCCAGACAATGGAAACCTCGATAAAGCTCGCCGGTTGTTGTGGCCAATCAAAAAGAAGTACGGAAAATCCGTCAGTTGGGCGGACCTCTTTATATTGGCGGGCAATATTGCCTACGAGTCGATGGGATTCCAAACATTTGGTTTCGCATTTGGACGTGAAGATATTTGGAATCCAGAAAAAGAAATCGATTGGGGCAGCGAAACAGAATTTGTCGGGCCAAGTGATACTCGATATGCAGACGTGAACGATGCCTCTTCGTTGGAATATCCACTCGCTGCAGTAACCATGGGTTTGATCTATGTCAATCCCGAAGGCATAAACGGCATCCCGAACCCGCTGTTGACCGCACAACACGTGCGCGAAACGTTTGCTCGTATGGCAATGAATGATGAAGAAACAGTTGCGCTGACTGCTGGTGGACACACTGTTGGAAAAGCTCATGGCAATGGTGATGCATCATTGGTGGGGCCAGCTCCTGAAGGTGAAGATGTGGTGGAACAAGGATTCGGCTGGATTAATAGCGGACCGCGCAGTAATGGTGCCGGAACGGTGACGAGCGGAATAGAAGGTGCGTGGACAACAAACCCCACAAAATGGGATCAGGGTTATTTCGACTTGCTCTTTAAATATGAGTGGGAATTAAAGAAATCGCCCGCAGGCGCGAACCAATGGGAACCAATCAACATTGCTGAAGAAGACAAACCTGTTGACGTAGAAGACGCTGGAGTTCGCCATAACCCAATTATGACCGATGCTGACATGGCAATGATTATGGATCCTGAATATCGCAAGATTTCAGAACGGTTCCGCAATGAGCCCGCATACTTCGAAGACACATTTGCTCGGGCGTGGTTCAAGTTAACTCACAGAGATATGGGACCAAAGGTTCGTTACTTCGGACCAGACGTGCCGGCAGAGGATTTGATTTGGCAAGATCCAATTACCGCAGGTCCTGCTGCATACGCAGTTGATGATGTGAAGTCTCAGATTCGTCAATCAGGGTTATCACCTGTAGACATGATCAACACTGCATGGGATAGCGCGCGTACATTTCGCTCTTCTGATTTGAGAGGCGGAGCAAACGGTGCTCGCATTCGTTTAGCCCCTCAGAAAAATTGGATCGGAAACGAGCCCAAGCGACTTGAACGAGTGCTCAGTGTTCTCGGCCCCATTGCAACCAAAGCAGGTGCGTCAATTGCTGATGTCATTGTGTTGGCTGGAAATGTGGGAATAGAGATGGCAGCTACAGCCGGTGGTCACGCCGTTGTTGTGCCGTTCTCTCCTGGGCGTGGTGATGCGACGGTCGAGCAAACAGATGTCAATTCTTTTGCGCCACTAGAGCCGACAAGTGATGGATTCCGCAACTGGTTGCAAGCAAGCGACGCTTCTAATCCAGAAGAGCTCTTGCTCGACAGGGCGCAACTCTTGGGCCTTACGGCCAGTGAGATGACAGTGCTTATCGGCGGAATGCGTGTGCTTGGAACCAACTACGGCGACACAAATTACGGTGTATTTACTCAGTCGAAGGGCGCTCTCACGAACGACTTCTTCTCGGTTCTGACTGACATGTCGTATTCGTGGGATCCAGCAGGTGAGAACCTGTACAACATTCGTAATCGCGCCACCAACGAAGTTGCCTACACAGCTACCCGCGTTGATTTGGTCTTTGGCTCAAACTCGATCTTGCGTTCGTATGCAGAGGTATACGCACAGGACGATTCAAAGGAAAAATTTGTCACGGACTTTGTTGCCGCATGGGCCAAAGTGATGAACACAGACAGGTTCGACCTGGCCTAGATATCCCAAGTACTTCGCCATTGCGGGAGTCTCGCTTGTAACCTTTTAAGGTCGTCCACGAGAGGAACCCCCAATGGCGAATGACTGGTTTGAAACAGTTGCAGAAGCACAACGTCGCGCGAAGGCGCGCTTGCCGAAGTCTGTCTATGGCGCTCTCATCGCTGGTTCTGAAAAGGGACTTTCCTCCTCAGACAACTTGACTTCGTTCGATCAGCTCGGCTTTGCTCCACATGTCGCAGGTAATTCAAATTCGCGCGACATGAGCACCACAGTCATGGGTCAGTCGTTGTCAATGCCGGTCATCATTTCTCCTACTGGCGTGCAGGCTGTGCACCCACAAGGTGAAGTAGCAATTGCGCGTGCAGCAGCTAACCGCGGAATTCCGATGGGTCTTAGTTCGTTTGCCAGCAAGTCGGTTGAAGAAGTTGCAGCAGTGAATGATTCGACTCTGTTTCAAATGTATTGGTGTGGCGATCGCGCCACATTGGAACAACGCATGGAACGTGCCCGTGCCGCTGGCGCGAAAGGCCTCATCGTGACTCTTGACTGGTCATTCAGCAATGGACGCGACTGGGGTAGCCCATGGATTCCAGAAAAGATTGATCTGAAAGCCATCATCAAGTTGGCTCCAGAAGTACTTCAGAAACCAGCATGGCTGTGGGCGTTTGCAAAGACTGGTCGCATTCCAGATCTCAGTGCGCCGAACATGGCAAAGCCAGGAGAAAAGGCACCAACATTCTTTGGTGCGTATTACGAATGGATGCAGACACCTCTTCCTACATGGGAAGACATTGCATGGCTTCGTGCCCAGTGGGGCGGTCCGTTCATGGTGAAGGGCATCAGTCGCGTTGATGACGCAAAGCGCGTCGTTGACCTTGGCGCAACCACTTTGTCTGTTTCGAACCATGGTGGAAACAACTTGGACGGGACTCCAGCACCTATTCGTGCATTGCCAGCAATTGCTGACGCCGTGGGAAGCCAAATTGAGATCGTTCTCGATGGCGGAGTACGTCGCGGAAGCGATGTGGTGAAAGCTGTTGCCCTAGGTGCTCGGGCAGTCATGATTGGCCGTGCGTATCTGTGGGGATTAGCTGCAAACGGTCAGGCCGGAGTGGAAAATGTGCTCGATGTATTGCGTGGTGGCATTGACTCCGCGATGTTGGGGCTTGGCAAAGCAAACATTTCCGAACTCACTCGCGACGACATTGTGATTCCACCAGACTTCTTGCGTGCCCTCGGCACGAAATAGTCACCCGTAATTGTAAAACTGCGTTCATGTAAAGTAAGCCGTCCGTACATGACGGTAATAGATGATTATTGAGTGGATGTATTAATACCAAACCAGTATTTCTATATCTGGACAGGTAGTTCCTTTCCATACCTGAATCTTCTTGCGGTCAAGAGCCTGCTTCTTGCCGATCACAGCGCCACTGTGGTGGTCTACATGGTGGGTCCAGAGCCTCAAAACGAGACCTTTGAGAACCTTCGCGGTCTAGAGCGGGTCAGCATTGTAGGAATTGAACCTGACGCCGTCTTTTCCCAACTTCCGACTGATGTCAAAAGCATAGGGACAATTTTTCACAAGATGCCAGAGTCATCTGCTTCAGCTCGAAGCAACATTTTGCGGTACGCACTGCTGTATCTAAACGGCGGGGTGTATCTGGATTTTGACACAGTGGTGACACGGTCATTGTCTGATCTTGCGGGTCATCAGTGT
>JBAXUC010000055.1:0-9215 GCA_037129855.1 Actinomycetota bacterium
GAACTGGGAAATGTCACGGCAAAAATTGCATCTTCCACCATAGAAGAGCGGGCAAAGCTAGACGGTCTCGATGCTGATCGTGTCGACATCATTTTGGCTGGTGCATTAATTCTCGACACTTTGGCTAATTCATTCTCAATAACTTCATTTATGTATTGCGACTATGCCCTGCGAGAAGGCGTGCTGCTTGATGCCGCACAACGACTAGACCCTGACGTCAACAATGACCTACACAATGTGGCCATTCAGAGTGCCCGAAAGCTGGCCGAGAGGTGCGACGATGACCCGTCCCACAGCCTCACCGTTTCCCGCCTGTCGTGCGTTCTCTTTGATGAGTTGTCTCATTCATATGAACTAGACCCACATCATCGTTTGTACCTCGAGGCTGCGGCCGTGCTCGCGAATGTTGGACTCGTTGTCTCTCATGCAAGGCACCACCTTCATACCTATTACATCGTTCGTAATGCAGACTTAGTCGGTTTCACTGACCACGAAATTGAGTTGATAGCTCAAATAGCTCGCTACCACCGAAAGAGCGAACCGAAACTTCAACATGCTGCGTTTGCTGCATTGTCGGAAGCAGACCAACATACAGTTCGGATGTTGTCGGCAATTTTACGTATTGCTATCGGACTAGACCGCACACATGATGGACGGACAACGTCGGTGTCTGTCAGCCAGAAGAACACATCGCTGCAAATTACTCTTCATGGCAAAAAACGCGCAGACCTTGATTTGAACCTATACGCCACTCAACAACGCGTAGCTCTTCTTGCCGATGTCTTTCAGTGCACCGTCACAGTTGCAATCGCTACCTAAGAAGGAACTACCGGCGCTGTAGTCGTAACCCCTACAGGAGCAACAGTCGTTTTCGGCACTGTTGACTTCGGCGCAACCGTCGTGCTTGTCGCTACGGGCACAGTCGACGTTGTTGTGGAAGTCGATGTCGTAGTGGTGTAGTTCGGATCTTTCTTGTCCCATGGTGGTGCAATAGATCCGTAATCCTCGGGCTCTTTCACTCCGTCAAACACATATACACGGTCGTTGTATTGCACCAATGCAGGAAAGTAGTTCGACACAAAGATGGGAATACGCACGCAACCATGTGATGCAGGTTCTTTGGGCACCATCATCGCGCCGTGTATTGCAATGCCAAAGTTGAAATACACCGGGTTCCACATGGTGCCCAACTTGCTTTCGCGTAGTCCGAGTTTTCGGTTGTAGAAGTAATAAATACCGCCAGGAGTTATCGCTTCTCCACACACACCTGTTTTGATAGCCACGCCGCCCTTGTTGCCTTCTTCGCCTGGGTCAATAATCACTTCTTCACACCACTTCTGGCCAGTTCCAGTTGAAATATGAGTTACAAGCAAAAGTTGTTGCCCCTTAAAGACAGCCATTACCTGTTCGGGCAAATACACCTCAACATGATTTGGGGTTCCGGGTTGGCGACGCGGCGTAATAGTCACGTCACCTCGCATTGAATCCCACAAAACAGGTGTCACAAAATCAACCAAAGTATCGCGTGTCATCTTTTGCACAAGTGCTTGGAACGCCCACACAGCCATCGTTGTGTCACCGCCATACACGCCATCAATGCGGCCCGGATCGAAATGCAAATCTTTGAGGCGCTGTTGCAAACGGCGAACATCAGCACCTTTCATGCCGTCTCTGATTGTGCGAGACAATGTGTAACAGGTGATTGGCGCATCTGCTGGGCAGAACCCCGGCGTAGTCACCGCCGTCGTTGTAGTTGTTGTGGGACTCTGGTTGTTGTTCGCGACCGCAACCCCAGTGCCGACAGTTACAAATAGCACTGACGTAATGATTGCTTGACGCCATCTCACCCACCACGACTGGTGCACCGGCATTGCGATTTCGGGTTCAAGAGGTTCAGACACAGCACCGAAACGCTACCAACGCAGGGGGTGCCTCAACCTTCAGCCTAAACAACGGGCGAAATGCCTCGAATTTCACGACGAAGTTGGCGCGCTTCCTTCAAAATCTTCAGGATTACGGAAGGAGACGACAATGTCGAAACCCCACGAGTACGAGGGAAATAGTCGACCCCAAATTGAATGACCGAATATCCGAACTTTTGAGCCTTCACCACCAGTTCGGCGTCGATGAAGGACCCTTCGCTCTTCAGTTCAACATGATCAAAAATATGAGTACGGCACAACTTGAAGGCAAAGTTGATATCGCGCATACGAACACCAAACAACACTCGAACCATCACGTTATAGAAGAACGAATACACCGTGCGCACGTAGCCTTCTCCGGTGCGATCAAACCTGTAGGCACTAACTACATCTGCGTTGTAGTAGCGAAGTAGCCGCATTGCTTTGTGAACATCATGCATATCAAACGGCAAGTCCGCATCGGTGTACAGAACCAAGTCACCAGTAGCTGCCGCATAGCCGGACTTCATAGAACCACCAAGCTTGCGGTTCTCAGGGTGATGTACAACTTTTACTCGCGGATCTTGTACCGCTAATCGATGTGCAATTTCGAGTGTTCCGTCTGTTGACGCATCGTCAATAACAATCATTTCGTAATCGGCAATATCGCCTTGTGCCATGAGGTCTTCGCACTCTTCACGCGCTGCATCAATTGCACGTTCGATATACGACTCTTCATTCCACATGGGAAAAAAGATTGACAACTTACTGAATGGCGACTTTTCCATACGCATGCAGGCTATCCATAGGTGTCACTCCCCACAGGGGCAGGCTGAGTACGGTGGCGAGTATGGATTTCGATACTCCCCCCACTCCGATCGAGGTGCTTCCGAGCGACGGATGGCGAACCGTTTCCACCATTACATGGGCTGGCGTATTCGGAGCGTTGCTCGCAGTCGCTATTTCTAGCCGCACCATCGGACGACCAATTTGGTGGCTGGGGCCATCGTCAGCACCTGCATCACCGTTTCTCATCACAATTCCCCTTGCCATCGTCCTCATTCCTCTAGTGGCCACGTTGCGCTCTCCGCGTCGTATGACAACCGCCAGCTGGGTCTGCTCGCTTGCACTGATTGCAACAGGAATTGCAGAACTTGCATCAAACCCTGCCGTCTCCATTGCTGTTGTAGTCATTGGTGTTGCAGCCTTGATGGAATCCATCGCTGTAGTAGTGGTCATGCGCCAGTACCGTTAAGGGAATGTCAAAGGTACTTACCACCCTCCCAGCAGGCGAACGCGTCGGCATTGCATTTTCTGGTGGCCTAGATACATCGGCCGCAGTCGCATGGATGCGCGAAAAAGGTGCTATTCCTTGTGCCTACACAGCAGACCTCGGACAACCAGACGAAACTGATCTTTCCGGCATCCCAGACAGAGCAAAAGAATATGGCGCAGAAATTGCACGCCTCGTTGATTGTCGCGAAGAACTAGTTCACGAAGGTCTCATTGCATTGCAGTGCGGCGCATTCCATATCAGCACAGCTGGCAAGACATATTTCAACACCACCCCATTGGGTCGTGCAGTAACCGGAACACTGCTCGTTCGCGCAATGCGTCAGGACTCTGTCGACATCTGGGGTGATGGCAGCACATACAAAGGCAACGACATCGAGCGGTTCTATCGCTATGGCCTGATGGTCAACCCTGCGCTACGTATCTACAAGCCATGGCTTGACCCCACGTTTGTTGACGAGATGGGTGGCCGTACCGAGATGAGCGAGTTTCTCACCGCTCGTAAATTGCCGTACAAAGCCTCGAAAGAAAAAGCGTATTCCACTGACTCAAATATTTGGGGCGCGACACACGAAGCAAAACTGTTGGAAGAACTCAACAACGGAATGGAACTTGTCGAGCCAATCATGGGAGTTGCTCACTGGGACGAGAGCATTGCTATTGCGTCAGAAGTCGTATCAATTCGATTTCATGAAGGTTTCCCCGTCGCAATAAACGGCAAAGAATTCAAGTCACAAGTTGATCTTGTCTTAGAAGCAAATGCCATTGGTGGCCGCCATGGTCTTGGCATGAGCGACCAGATCGAAAACCGCATTATCGAAGCAAAGAGCCGTGGTATTTATGAATCACCTGGCCTTGCATTGCTACACATTGCGTACGAACGTCTCGCCACTGGCATTCACAACGAAGCAACACTTGAGAACTACCGCACCATGGGCCGTCGCCTTGGTCGACTGCTGTACGAAGGTCGTTGGTTTGATCCACAATCACTGATGTTGCGCGAGCCACTCATGCGTTGGGTGGGCACTGCAATCACTGGTGAAGTCACAGTGCGCTTGCGCCGCGGAGATGACTACAGCATTCTTGACACAACAAGCCCGAATCTCACGTACGCGCCTGATCGTCTCAGCATGGAACGAGTAGAAGATTCAGCGTTTGGTCCGCTTGACCGGATTGGTCAACTCACCATGCGCAATCTTGATATCGATGACAGCCGTGCAAAGTTGCAGGTTTATCGTGATGCAGGCACGTTGCCAAGCGGTGGCCTCTTGGCCATCGAAGACAATTCCTGACACAAACCAGCTAACAAAGCTGCACGTTGCGGCATTGTTGCAACCACAACATGTTCAGCGTCTCCGTGCGCACCACCACCGACTGCGCCTAAACCATCGAGCGTTTCAACACCAACGGCAGCAGTGAAGTTTCCATCCGAGCCGCCGCCTACAACAACACCCTGAATAGTGTTGATACCAATGCGGTTTGCCACAGCAACAGCAATGGGAAAGAGCCCGGCTGCTGCTGATTCATGCATTGGCGGCCGACCAATCTGTCCAGACACCACGAGACGCGCCTCAGGGTGCTGCAGACACAATGCAGCGAATGCGGCTTCTACTCGTGGCTTCTCACTAGGCACGGCCACTCGCACGTCTACTGCGCACGTAGTGAGCGCAGGCACCACATTGTCTGCTGTACCAGCCGACGCAAGAGTTGGTGTCACAGTTGTACCCATTGACTCATCAGCAATGGCAACAATCTGCGGAATCAATGTGGCTAATTCCACCAACGAGTTAATGCCTTTTTCAGGCTCGAGCCCCGCATGTGAAGCGCGTCCTTCAATCGACAACGTGATTGTGCCTGTCCCCTTGCGACCAATCTTTAGTGCGCCACCATCTGCACTTGGTTCAAGTACCAATACCGAACCGCATGCAATTGCGCGTTCTTCAATAAGGGCACGTGATGCCTGCGAACCGATCTCTTCATCTGCACTAAGCAAAATTTCTACGTGCGAAGAATCTTCTAACGAAGCAACTGCATAAATCGCCTGCACAATGCCAGCTTTCATGTCGAAGACGCCAGGACCTGTTGCAATTCCATCGCGCACTGCAAATGGCAATCGTGACAATGTGCCAGCAGGATGCACTGTGTCGTGATGACCCAAGATCAAAACCTTTGGGTCGTTGCCGCCGCGCCAATGAATGTGTGGGCCAACTGGCGAATCAATCAGCGTTGGCGCAGACCCGAGCATGCGCTCCATCAGGCCTGACAGCAACTGTGCGTGCGTCTGCAAGCGTTCAATGTCTCGTGATGGGGATTCACATGACACCAATGCTTCAAGGTCTGCAAGCATCGCATCAAGGCTGAAGGTGTCTGAAGAACTCATGGGTGAAATCGTGCCACGAATTAGCGCTGAAACAACGTTTCAATTGTCACGCCATCGCCAGCAAGCACCTCGGGCAAGGGCTCAACACCAATTCCTAGCCCTGTTGGCACCAGCAACATGCCGTCTTCGAGCACAAATGGCCTCGTCACGTCAGAGGCAAAATAACGGGCCGACGCCGACAAGTCAGGAGTCAGTGTGAACCCTGGCATGGCCGCAATTGCGAGACACGAGGCACGCCCAATGCCCGATTCAAGCATTCCGCCGACCCACGCATCAATACCCCGATCAACAAGAACATCGTGCATAGCAATTGCATCACGAATACCGCCCACACGTGACGGCTTGATGTTGACAACATCACAAGCTCCACGATCAAGTGCATTCAATAAATCACTCATGGTGTTCACCGATTCGTCAAGACACACAGACGTTGCAGACCGATGCAGAAGTTCAGCATGAGAATCAAGATCATCCGCGGCAAACGGCTGCTCTATAAATTGCAGAGCAAACTTGTCTAGCGAACACAACCGCCCAATATCGTCGGAACCATAGGCGCCATTGGCATCTGCTTGCAATGCGTATTCAACACCCACTGCATCACGCACCGCTGCAAGCACTTCAACATCATGCCCCGGCGCAATCTTTACTTTGACTCGTGCATAACCCTCGTCCACTCGCATCATCACTTCTGCAACAACGTCATCAATGGAGTCGTGCATTCCCACAACAACGCCGACTTCTATCTCGGATTCTGCTGCCCCCAGAACCTCGGCCAATGATTTTTCTTGACGTCGAGCATGAACATCCCATAATGCCGACTCGAGCGCGTGCTTTGCGAAATGGTGTCCAGTGATTCCCCACCATCCGTCGGCAAATAAATCAGCAACTGCAACTTCGTGTTTCACCAGTTCAGGAATCAACATTTGTGTCATTGCCGCATACGAAGCTTCAGCGCTTTCTCCGACATAGGCAACACCGCTGGTCGCGACATTCTCTCCCCAGCCGACAAAACCGTCAGAGTCAGTGATCTCTACCAACACCGCTGACCGCGATTGATGCGCGCCATCAGATGTGCGCAAGGGCGAGACAAGAAGAATCGGAACACGCGCCACTCTTATTCGTTCAATACGCATTATGCCTCCGAAGAACTGGTGCCCGGAGCGGGAATCGAACCCGCAAGAGGTTGCCCTCCGGGGGGTTTAAGCCCCCTGCGTCTGCCTGTTCCGCCATCCGGGCAAGAACGTATTTAGGCTACGCGCGTTGAGGCGTGGTCGTGTCGAACGGCGTGAGGAGAATTCGACACTTCAACCGTGAACTGCAACATGGTGCGCCACAACTGGGTGCGGGCCCTGTCAGCTTCGGGGGGCTCGAGACGGTTGATGAAGATGACACCTTCGATCATGTCGCCAACAGCAGCCGTGAATGGCCTGTCAGACAAGCGCACAGCGACGACGCCGCCTTCACTATCACGCGAACGCCTGATGCTGCGATTGACACCCACAATGCGAGGAGGACTGCGAAACCCTGGCACCACAAGATCAAGTTCGGCTGCACGCTGGGCCAACACCCTGGCTGCTGCTGTGAACTTTGAGGTGGCCGATGGACTCATGGAGACATACTGGCAAAAGGGTGTGGCACACTCTCCCCTTCTGCGACACTCCCGCGACCTATCGTTACTGCGTCGTGGATACAGAACTCAACCCGTTGCAACAGGCCGTCATTTCGGCACTTGGCGTTCCCACTGATTGGGAACCGTTGTCTATCGACGTTGTGGAATCAATTGAAGAGCAACTTGTGGAAGCACTGGCTCCTATCAAAGATTTGTTTACGCCAGAAAATCCGTTGCGCGTCAATAAGCACCACATTGCAACCGTTCACGGATGTGAGAAGTACCACGTATTGAATCGTCAAGCACAGTTTGCCTGGAACATCAACACCGTGCGCGGCACCATTGCTCATAAAGGCATCGAGTTGTTGTTGAACTGGCGAGGCCCAATTATTCCTTCAGAAATAGTTGATGCAGCTATTACGAGCGTTGCAGAAAACCCACGTGAAAGCGCATCTGATTTCATTATCTCTTTGCCTGCGCACGAACTTGCCGAATTGCGTGGCGCCGTTGTCGGAGCTGTTTCAAATTTTCTTGAATGTTTCCCGCCGGTCAAACCGCAATGGCGGCCAATGGTTGAATACTCAGCGTCCTATTCACTATCCGGTGGCGCAGTGCTGTTTACATCTCGCATGGATTTAGTACTTGGTGGTCCAGGACGAAAAGTCATCATCGACTTAAAGACTGGCCGACTCACGCCAACCCACCGTGACGACCTGCGCTTCTACGCACTTATCGAAACATTGCGCAGCCGACAAGCGCCGCGCAGGCTTGCGTCGTATTCACTTGACTCTGCTCGTCTCGACGACGAAGACGTCACAGAAGGTTTATTGCAATCAGCTGTGCGTCGTACCGCTCAGGGCACTTTGTTGATTGCAGATCTTGTATTGAAAACTCGTGAACCAGAAGTTCGACCTGGTTTTCAGTGCAGATGGTGCCCGGCAAATGATTCGTGTGAAGTTGGCGCACAGTTCTTGCGACAACTAGCGGGTGAAGACGACGAGTCTGACTAGATCAGCGCGTTGCCATGCCCGGAATGTGCGGGGTCATCATGGCAAATGGAACACCAAGCCCCGTTGCTCCGCGCACCGTTGAGATGTAACGACCAGGTTGAGTTGCGCGTTTCGGTGGCGAAGCAATATCGTCACCCAGCGATTCGCAGTATTCGAACAAGTCATCGATGCTTGTGACCATGCCCCACAACGATGCACCAACAGTGGTGATGTGTGGCCCGCTGACAACTTCAATAATGGTGTTATCAAGTTTGTGGAATCGCTGCACGACACCGTTGCCGACTTCGCGTTCGCGGCGCACATCAAGCCCAAGAACAGCTTCAATTGCCGCACAGGTGCGATCCAGGTTGTCGGTGTTGACCACTACGTGGTCGAGCCCCGTGATGGTGTGAGAGCTAATACGAGACGTGGCGGGATGTCCAGGAGAGGTTGAGACAAGGGTGGTGGGGATGCCATCGATCTCACAGACATCATCAATACCGACATCAATGGTCCAGGAACGAAGCCCAAGAGGGTCGTCTGTGATGGTCAGGTCAATATCAGCCAACAGACAAGAGTTACCAGTAAATGAAAGCCCCAGCTTCTGCCAGGGTTCACGAGAGCCTCCTGCTTGCAGTGCAACGAGGCGGCTCATATGGGTGTCGGCTTAGCCGCGACCCATGTTTGGACGCTTGCCGTGGTTGGCCTTGGAGCGGCGCATGCGCGCCTTACGCTTTTTGGTCTTCTTCGACATAGGAGTCAAGGCTATCGGGCAACAGCCCGAGCGCCACAAAGCAAATTTATGCCGGGCGCCACATGTAATAGCCAGCTGCATAGCGCGTGCCATCTTTGCGGTGGTCAGAACAGACATAGGCGACACCTTTATATTGCCCGGTCTGGCCAAACTCGGCTTTCTTGCACCGAACTGGCGTCACTTCTGGCGCTCCATTAACCGCAGCGGGCACTGTTGTGGCGACGGGCGTAGTGACGACCGGGGCCAACGTTGTAGCTGACGTGGCCACGGGGCTTGTGGCTTCAGTTAT
>JBAXUC010000056.1:0-9050 GCA_037129855.1 Actinomycetota bacterium
CCCCTTGCTAAAGTCCTGGCCCCACGCGGCGACCGCGTCGACCTCAGACGAGCCCCAATAGAACAAAGGGGTAAAACCGGCTCGCATGGTTCCGCCAGTGCATACGGCACCGGCGCCAGGTGCCTGGCCAGTGTTGCGTGCATATTTACACACCTCATTCAACTCATCACGAGATGGCAAAAACCAATCAGATGCCGTTGCTGTTGTATAGGCATCAGCAACACCAGCTGCATACGCAGTCTTAGCAACGGTGCCCGCATCATGGTGAGCAACAATTGCAGCAGTCGCAGCTCGACCCATGCCTAAACCAATGTAACCAAGAGCAGTTCCCGCATCAGACAAAAACGACGTTTGACAGTCGGTGCCTGCTGCAGAGCCGCATTTCGCTGTTGTGGTTGACCATGGAACATTAGATGAAGCCTCAGCAGGAGCGACCTCTAAATAGTCATACCCAGACATCTCATTAGTTGAATCAACATACACAATTGTTCCGCCACCTGGGCCTTGCACACCAACAGCACACAACGTTGTTCCATTTGATCCACACACACTGCGCGCAGTGAACCCAGTTGGTGACGAAGCACCAGCCAGACCCGTATCACCTTTTGTTCCAGCCGTACCAGCAGCACCAGTGTCGCCCTTCGCACCTGCAGCACCCGCGTCACCCTTCGCACCAGCAGTACCATCGGCACCCTTTGTGCCGGCAACACCTGATTGATTTAACACCACTTTTGTTTCAGTCTTTACGCACTTTCCATTCTTGGCATAACGCAACATATTGGTCTTTTTATCTGAACACACCGTCACTGTTTTCGTTGATGATGCAGCAATCACACCGACACCTCCACCAACTGTGACACCAGCCAACACACCGACAAGAAGTAACACGCCACCAGAACGGCGGGAACGAGAAACAGATTTAGAAAAAAGATTCATCAGGCACCTTACGACACATTCACCCCCCCACAACACAATATGAAGGGCAGATACTGTCCTCAGCAACAGGCGTTGTAGAAATCGCGGATTAGATATCGCGCTGTGTAACAGCGTCTGCAAGTTCAAGCAGAGCTTCATACGCAGCACCCTGAACCAATTGCTTATCTAAGGAAGCGACCGCCTCGTCACGAAGAGAACCAATAAGCGATTCCATTTCGGCAACGGCACCAGTCGCTGAAACAACTTCTTGCACTAATGAGACATCATCATGCGACATTCCAGGTGTTCCGATGGTGTCGAGAATTTTCAATTGCGAGGCTGATGCAAGTGCATACGCACGAGCCAACATGGGTGTCGGCTTTCCTTCCAGAAAATCTCCACCAACAGGTTTTCCTGTGATTGAAGAATCTCCGAATGCGCCCAACATGTCGTCACGCATTTGAAATGCATCACCAAGCGGCAAACCATATGCAGACAACATCGGCATGAGCGCTGATCCGGCTTCTACATTTGCGGCTACAGCTCCAAGATGTAATGGGCGTTCGATGGTGTACTTGGCGCTCTTGTAGCGACAAATTCGTTCAGCTATTTCAATACGGCGTTCGCGGCGGGCCGAGCCAAGGGTGTCGAGATACTGGCCGATATTCATTTCCATGCGAAGTTCATGCCAAATAGAACGCGCAGCCGGTGACACATCGTCCATCAACTTGTCAGACATGACATATGTGATGTCACCAATGAGAATTGCTGTGCCTTCACCGAATCGGCGCGATTCCCCCGCCATCTGTTCCGATGCGTGCATATCAGCCATGCGTCGGTGGGTAGTGGTATTACCACGACGAGTTTCAGCATCATCAATGACATCATCGTGAAAGAGCGCGAAGACATGCAGCAGCTCGATGGCTGCACCAATACGGAACTGTTGACTGTCAACCGGGTCACCACCTGCAGCCACCCAGCCCCAGTGGGCAAATTGAGGCCGTAAACGTTTGCCACCTCCGAGAACTAATGATTCGATCTCATCGAAGACTGTTTCAAGATCTTCATCAATTCGAGTCCATGTCTGTCTTTCGTCGTCGACAGCCGTTGTAAGAATTTCATCTACGCGCGAAATGATTGCGCTGGCTTCGCTCATTCGTCTTCGTCTTCTTCGTCGAAGTCTGATTCTTCAAATTCAATATCAGCGACAAGAGTGTCAACAGTGAGTTGTGCCGCGGTGATGCGTTCGTTGCACCAAGTAATCAAGAACGAAGCACGCTCTACTTTGGTGGCCAACACATCGACATCAATTGAGTTCGAATCAAGTTGAGACAAAATTGATTCAATCTCAGTCATTGCTTCTGCATACCCTGCTGGTGCAGCTTGTGTTGTTTTCTTAGCAGCCATTAGGCAACTCCTTCTACTGTGCTGGTGATGCTGCCGTCGGCAAGCGCTGTGACAACGGTGTCACCTTTTTTGATATCTGAAATTGAACGAACAACATTGCCAGAAGAATCACGTGTGATGCTCCAACCGCGCGCCATGGTGGTGACCGGGTCAAGCAAACGAACCGATGCAGCGTGCATCATCAGTTTCTGAGTTTGACGCTCAAGAGTGGTACGAGGACGAGTGCGAAGGCGTTCCACTGATACTGCAATGCGAGAGCGAGCACGCTCTACGGCTGTTTGTGTAAGGGACCGCAACGAACCGGCGCTGTATGAAAGTTCCGACAGGAAGCTCTCAACAATCGCGATAACTGATTGGGCACATGCTGTTGGTGTCTTGTTAGCCGTGTGGGCCACGATGTCAGCGATGCTCGTATCTATTTCGTGACCAATACCCGTGAACACTGGATGTGAACATTTCGAAATTGCCATTGCAATCTGTTCATCATCGAATGCAGCGAGATCACCTTTTGAGCCACCACCACGCATCAACATCACAAGATCAATATCGTCACGGCGCGACAATGAATTCAATGCAGCCACTATTTGCGGCACAGCTGCGTCACCCTGCACTCGAACGTCACAAAATGTGATTGCAAATCCGATACCGGACTCTGTGAGGTGCTGTTGCGCATCAGCCCATCCAGCAGCCTGACTTGAAGAAATAATTCCGAGCCGCAATGGAACTAAGGGGACAGGAATTCGCTTGTTGATTTTGTCAACACCCTTTTCCATGAGGACGCGCAATAGTTCTTCGCGCTTTGCGGCAACGTCACCAGCAGAGAATTGTGTATCAACATCTGTGGCGATGAGATTCAGTTTTCCGAAGGGGCCGTAATACTCCACACGACCAAACAGGCGAACCTTGAGGCCGTCTTTCAGTTCGATTCCTTGCTGACGCAGTTTGGCTTGCACATTGCGCAAAGGGCCAGCGAATAAGTTGATATTCAACTGCGCCTTAACGCCGTCAACATTTTCAATCAACGTGAAGTACGCATGAGGATTCGGTTTACGTAGACCCTGAATTTCACCCTCAACCCACACGCCCTCATCAAAAGATGCCTTGAGAACATGGTTGAGGACTTCAGTAAATTGACCGACACTGAATGACGGAACACCATTGATGAATTCGACCTCGGCTGCCATTGTCTCTACTCTACGGAAGGCACAGACAGTCCGAAGGAACCACCGGCACGAACTTGTGATGCGTACATGGCATCTAGTGCCATCAGTTCATCATGCGTTCCTTGTTCCATAATGAGGCCATCGTCAAGAACCACAATTCGATCTGCATCGCGAATAGTAGAAAGACGGTGGGCAATCACAATCGCAGTTCGGCCATACAAAGCAGATTCAAGGGCTTCTTGCACCAATGCTTCGTTCTCGTTGTCAAGGTGACTTGTTGCTTCGTCAAGAATCATGATGGCCGGGTTCTTCAGCAACATTCGAGCAATAGCCACTCGTTGTTTTTCTCCGCCCGACAAGCGATACCCGCGCTCACCCACCAGAGTTGCATACCCGTCTGGCAAGCCGGCGATGGTGTCGTGTATGCGTGCGGCAACACACGCCGCTTCAATGTCTGCCTGTGTTGCATCAGGCTTTGCGTACCGAAGGTTGTCACCGATTGATTCATGAAAGAGATGCGGATCTTGAGTAACAACACCAATGGCATCGTGCAGAGAATCGCCCGTGAGGTCACGAACGTCTATTCCGTCAACTCGTACGGCACCTTGGGTGACGTCATACAAACGCGGAACCAGAGTTGCAAGAGTGCTCTTCCCGGACCCACTAGAGCCGACAATGGCAATCGTTTCTCCGCTGGCAATCTTCAGCGAAAGACCCTTCAACACATCAACGTCAGGGTCACTACTTTGTGTGCCAGGTGCTTCCAACGAAGCGACAGACGATGCTGATGCAGGTGGGTAACGAAACACCACATTTGCGAATTCAACTTCACCGCGCGGATCTACAAGATCAACTGCGCCAGGACGATCGAAGATTGCAACAGGTGCATCAAGAACTTCGAACACCCGATCAAATGACACAAATGCCGTAATCACTTCAATACGTGCATTCGTTAAACCAGTGAGTGGTTGATAAATACGTTGCACGAAAGCTGCCATTGCGACGAGAGTTCCAGCGGAGATTCCACCAGACACCACGAGGTGTGCGCCAATGCCATAAATGGCTGCAGCGCCCATTGCACCAACAAGACCAAGTGCAACAAAAAATACGCGACTGTAAAGAGCGGCTTTAATTCCTGTATCACGAACTCCGGCAGCGCGGCCAGAGAACGTTGCAACTTCACGCTCGCGGCGTCCAAATAACTTCACGACCATTGCACCAGCAACATTGAAACGCTCGTTCATTTGCGTGTTCATTTCGGCATTGATATCCATTTGCTGACGCGCGATGGAACCTAACTTTTGCCCAACTCGTTTCGCAGGGACAATAAACAACGGCAAAACAATGAGCGACAACAGCGTTAATCGCCACTCGAGCGCAATCATCGCCGTCAATGTTGTTGCCAGCACCACAATGTTAGAGACAACGCTTCCCAAGGTATTTGTGACTGCATTTTGTGCACCAACTACGTCATTGTTTAAGCGACTTGTGAGAGCACCAGTTTGCGTACGAGTGAAGAACGCAATAGGCATCTGCTCAACTTTGTCGAACAGTGCCACCCGCAGGTCATAGATGAGGCCTTCACCAATACGAGAACTCAACCACCGCTGAACAATGGCCAGTCCAGCATCTGCAATTGCAGCAAACACAAGAATGACGGCAAGTGTCGTGATGAGACCCCGATTCGCTTGCGGAATAGCACGGTCAAGAATCGCCCGGAACAACAACGGCGGCGCAAGGGCCAAGAGCGCTGACACGCAAATAGCGGCGAGAAAGACAATGATGTCTGACCGATAGGGAGCCGCAAAGACCCACACCCTGCGCAATGATGCTCGCTGAACTTTTGCGCCTTTTACCGCAGCACCATCTCCTGGCAACATCATGTGGGGACCCATACGCACCCTATTGAGGCTACGGGCGTTCCTACGCCTAGTGTTCTTACTTGTGATGCGTCGTTGTCTTGCTGTTGGTGCCCTTATTGTGATGGCAAGCGCATGTGCCTCTGGCGCCAGTTCGCCCGACAGCACGTCAGATACGCCTGCGCCACCGTCCACTCTCTATGCCCCAGCCGAAGGTGGCACTCTCAAGTGGAAATCCTGTTCCGGCGATTCTCTTGATCCGCTGCAATGTGCTCGTTTGAGCGTCCCGTTTGATTACAACGATCCTTCCAAAGGTTCGTTTTCACTCAAGTTGGTCAAGCACCCAGCAAATTTTCGTACGCAACGAGTTGGTTCCATGCTTGTCAACCCCGGCGGGCCTGGATTTGGGGGAACTGATCTTCCTGAAAATGCCGACTCCTATTTCAGCACCGCATTGATTGACGCCTTCGACATCATCGGATGGGACCCACGTGGAACAGGTGAATCCACGCCAGCAGTTGATTGTGTTGACAACTACGACAAATACTTCACGTTGGACCCATCTCCACAGACCGAAGCACAGCATCAGGCTCTTATTGACATCTCGAAAGCGTTCAATGACGAATGCGAAAAGAAGAGCGGCGAAATTCTTCCGTATATCTCCACCAATGCAAGCGCCCGCGACATGGACATGATTCGCGCAGCACTCGGAGAAGAGAAGATTACGTATTTCGGGTTTTCATACGGCAGCGAATTGGGCGCCACATGGGCCACTATGTTCCCAAGCACCGTTCGGGCAGCTGTTCTTGATGGCGCAACTGACCCAACGTCGAACTACATGCAGGGTGGCCTTGACCAAGCTAAAGGATTCGAAACTGAATTCACAAAATTTCTTGCTCAATGTTCTGATAACAAGAAGTGCCCGTTCTACAACAATGGCAATGCCGAAGATGCTTTTGACAAGTTGATCAAAGAACTTGAGGTACGCCCGCTTGTTGTTTCAAAAAGTCGCGTTTCGGTGAACCAAGCAATTGCATATACAGCTGTATCAGAAGCAATGTATTCATCAACGATGTGGTCAGAACTTGAAGTTGCATTGAGAGATGCACAAAAAGGTGATGGATCTGGGTTGCTGTCACTTTTTGATTCGTACTACCGACGTTCTCCTGATGGAAAATATGGAAACGAGCTAGAGGCATTCAACGCAATCATGTGTCTTGATGACCCTGGCCCAAAGACAGTTAAAGAAATTGATTCGTACATTCCTAAATTCTTAGAAGTCGCTCCTCGACTGGGAATTAGTTTCACCGGCGGATACAGCTGTGTATTCTGGCCAGCCAAACCAGACCCTCGTATTGAAATCACTGGCAAAGGTGCCGGCCCGATCATTGTTGTGGGTACCACTGGAGATGCTGCTACCCCTCTTGCAAGTTCACGAAAGATGGCATCAACTCTTGAAGATGGTCGACTCATCGTTGTAACCGAAGATCGTCACACTGGATATGGCTCTAACGATTGCGTCGGCACGGCTGTTGACAACTACCTCATCACAACGAAAGTTACCTTCGCTGAAAAAGCTTGCTAACGATTCATCGTTAGTTTTGTCGTACTGGAGGAAGGAGGGGGATTTGAACCCCCGGAGAGTTACCCCTCAATGGTTTTCGAAACCATCCCATTCGGCCGCTCTGGCACCCTTCCGCGCTTCAACGATATCGGTGCGAATGGCCATGCCCACTAAGGAAACTACGCCACCTGGTTTGCTTTGTTGGGTTGGAAGATTGATACTGCGGCGGCGGCAACTGCGAAACAAATCGCCACTTTCCAACCATTGCGGAATCCTTCGATTCCTTTCGTTTGTGACTGCACCGTCACTACAAGTGCTACACCAACAGCTGCACCCACTTGACGGAAGGTGTTGTTAATTGCACTACCCACTGCGAATCGATTTTGAGGCAAACGAAGAACCGTGCACGCAGAGAGCGGCGGGAATGTTGAGCCAAGTCCGATTCCGAGGAAAAACATAATTGGCAAGAACGGAAACCACGGTGTTGGATTCGTATGCAAAAACAACACAGAGGCCATCACGGTGCTTGCCATAATCATTGGTCCTGCGATGAGAAGTCGTCTGTAACCAATAACTGCCATCTTGCGTCCAACAATCATCGACGTGACTGCAACCGTGATTGGTGAAAGCACCGAGAACCAACCGGCTTTTGTGGCACTGAATTGCCAAATGGTTCGCTGAAACAAAACGTTATTTAAAATATTTCCGCTGAACGCCGCGCCATAGAGAAAAGTTGAAATGTTTGCCAAAGTAAACGTGCGTTCCTTGAACAACTCAGCAGGTAATAACGGATCACTGTGATGAACAGATCTCCATGCAACGATTAATCCGAATGACAAGGCGATTGCAAACAGTGAGAGTACTGATGAGTCGGCCCATCCCAGAGTTTCTGAACGTGAGATTCCCCACACCAATGAACCAACTGCAACAGTGAACACCACTGCAGCCAAAATGTCTGGCCGCGAACCTTTCATTCGTTGTGATTCAGATGTCACCCGCCATGCAAGAACCAAGGTGATGAAACAAATGGGCACGTTGATCCAGAATGCCGAACGCCATCCGAATGAGGAAACAAAGAATGCTCCGAGTGTTGGACCAGATGCAACGCCAAGTGCACCTGTCGAACCAACCCATGCCATTACTTGTCCGCGTTTTTCTGCAGGGAACACACCAAGTAACAACCCTGTGGACGCTGGCACCATCATCGCTCCACCGACTCCTTGCACGGCGCGACCAGCAATGAGAAGTCCCATCGTTGACGCAATTGCGCACAGCAAGGAACCCACCAAGAAAAATCCTGTACCAATCATGAAGAAACGTTTACGACCTGCTTGATCAGCAAGTCGGCCAGACACCACAAGCAGCGAACCAAATAAAATGGAATACGCAGTCACTACCCACGCAACGGTAGATGCCGGATCTTTCGGAAAACTCTTATGAATTTCAAAAAATGCCACGTTGACAATCGAGAGATCCAATGCCGATATGTAGCTCGCTATCGCACACACGGTAAACGTGGCCCAAGGACTAAAAACTTTACGAGTCGGTGTGTCAGTGATTGACATGAATTCCCCCCGAACCATGCACGCTTTCCAGCGAATAACTAACGGTACCACGAGTTCTACGAACGCTTAGAGGCGAAAAACTCTTTCAACAGTGCTGCTGACTCATCAGCAAGCAATCCATGTTCCACGGGTGGGTTGTGGCCAAGGCGAGGATCACTCATCACGTTGTACAGACTGGCCGTAGCACCGGCTTCAAAGTTGGCTGCGCCGTACACAAGGCGACCAATGCGCGATGATTGGGCAGCACCTGCACACATGACACATGGTTCAAGAGTGACAACAAGCGTGCACTCGTCTAAACGCCAGCTACCAAGTTTCTGACTTGCATCGCGCAATGCCAACACTTCTGCGTGAGCTGTTGGGTCGTTCGCAAATTCTCGTTCGTTATGACGACGGGCAATAATTTCGCTGTTGTGAAGAACTACAGCCCCCACCGGCACGTCGCCGTGCGCGAAGGCAAGGCGCGCTTCAGCAAGGGCAACCTGCATAGCTTCGAGATGGATGTTTGACTGTTCTGTCATGGCGGAAGGGGTGGGATTCGAACCCACGGAAGCTTTCACTTCACACGCTTTCCAAG
>JBAXUC010000057.1:0-8883 GCA_037129855.1 Actinomycetota bacterium
GTCCATGCCCGCTTTATGATTTCCAGTGACTCTTCAAATATTTGTCGGTTGATTTTGTCGTGTTCGGCTGACATGTCGTTATCGCCAGATGCAACAACGGTTCCAAGTGGCCATGCTTCACGCGGCACCGTGCCTCGACCAACGCCGAACTCCATTCGTCCACCGGTGATGATGTCGGCGATGGCGAAATCTTCTGCGAGACGTAACGGATTCCATTGAGGAACCACATTGAACATCTGTCCCAGTCTCAAGTTCTTAGTTTGGCTCGCGAGATGCTGGCCAAAAAGAATCAAGTTGGGAAGAACTTCGTAGCCCTCATACTGAAAGTGGTGTTCCGTCAGCCACATCGTGTCGAATCCAAGTGAGTCTGCGGTACGAGCCCATTCGACAAGGTTTCTGTAGCACTCGATGACTGCGTCATTGTCGTAGCGACGAGAAGTCGGGGTAATAGAGTCGTCCCCGGCATCGGGCATTGGAACTGTGCAGAAAAAATTTGTGTCAACTCTCATGGGACTAAATTAGCCGACAGAACGTGAGACTTGGTACCTGACCCATTAACTAGTTGTTAATTGCTCACCACAAATGTCGGGCCACAAAAACATCCTTTAGGGCTCGAGTGTCGTCACTCATAACGCCGTCAACACCCATATCCAGCAGTTGACCAATCTGAAGTGGGTCATCAATTGTCCACACATGAATCTGCAGCCCGAGTCGATGCGCGCGCGCGATACTTCGATGTGTAACAACGGGGATTAGGCCCTGCCGCACAGGCACCTGGGCAATAAGCGCATGACGGGAGGGGCTGATTGGAATTCCCGTGCTGCTTCCCAACACGAGCCGAACTACCTCTTGCGGGCCCATCGATGTACACAATCCTGCACCCAGTTCTGATCGAAGATGTTGAAGCCGTTTATCGCTGAAACTTCCGACACAAATACGGTCAATGCAGTTCGAGCGTCGAATTGTGTCTATGAGTGGTTGCATCGCCGCATCTGATTTGCAATCAATATTGATACGAAGGTCCGGCCACGAAGTTAATAGATCTTCCAGCAAAGGTATTGGGTCAGTTCCGTCAATACGCGCAGTTGAAAGGGTGGACCAGTCGGTCTCTTCAATTTGCCATGATTTGCCACAGGTGCGCTGCAAATCATTGTCATGAAACGCAACCAATTTGCCATCGCGTGTTGAATGAACATCTGTCTCCACATAGCGATAGCCAAGAGTGACTGCGTCGTCAAAAGCTCGCAGTGTGTTCTCTGGTGCAGCAGAGGTTCCGCCGCGGTGAGCAAAGGCTATGGGTGAGGTGTTGTCGAGATAGGAATGTCGAACGACCATTAGATGGATCGACCGGCTGCCTTCCAGTATTCATCTTTCAACAGGCGTTTGTACAACTTGCCGGTCGGGTGTCGTGGTAAGTCTGACATGAAGTCAATAGAGCGAGGGCACTTGATGTCCGCAAGATGTGTCTTGCAGAACGCAATTAGTTCTTTCGATAATGCATCTGCCTCTTCGGGGGTTGCTGGCATGGTGACTGGCTGAACGACTGCTTTCACTTCTTCGCCAAAGTCGTCATTTGGTACTCCGAAGACTGCAATGTCCATAACTTTCGGATGGTTGACCAGAATGTTTTCCGATTCTTGAGGATAAATATTTACTCCGCCTGAAATGATCATGAATGCTTTTCTGTCCGTGAGATACAAGAAATTATCTGGGTCAAGGTATCCGACGTCACCAAGTGTTGACCAACCGCGTCCCTTGGGGTCACGTGACGCTTTCGTCTTTTCAGGGTCGTTGTGATATTCAAAGACGGCACTACCTTCGAAGAAGATTGTTCCTGATTCTCCCCGGGGAACGTCGTCTCCATTTTCATCACAAATATGGACGATTCCTTGAATCGCTGTTCCCACAGTTCCCGGATGAGCGAGCCACATGTCGCTGTTGCAGTAAACAAAGCCATTACCCTCGGTGCCTGCGTAATACTCATGAATGATTGGCCCCCACCACGAAATCATTGCCTTCTTGGTTTCGATTGGACACGGAGCTGCTGCGTGGATTGCAACTTCGAAATTTGATACGTCATATTTGGTTCGTACGGCTGGGTCTAGTTTCAACATACGTATAAACATTGTTGGCACTAGTTGCGTGTGTGTCGCTTTGTACTGCTCTGCGTACTTCAAATACATCTCTGCGTCGAAGTGCTCCATGACCACTGTGGTTCCGCCTGAAGCATGAACCGACATATTGAAACGCAATGGTGCTGCGTGATATAGCGGCGCAGGTGACAAATAAATCATGCCTTCGTGAAATTGATAAAGACCGACTGTGAGTGCGGCGGCAAGTCCTGCAGATGTTCCCAGCGGTGTGCCTGGGAACGCACGCGAAATGCCTTTGGGCATTCCAGTTGTTCCGCTCGAATACAACATGTCTGTTCCGTCGACCATGTCTGGAAGAGGGAGAGTTGATGCAGAATCAAAAGTTGACTCGAATGAGTCATAGCCGTCAACAGTCCCATCGAGCATGAGTCGAAGATGAACATTGGGGATGTCGTTTGAGATCTCAAGAGCTTGGTCTGCTTTGTATTTAGAGGTAATGAAAGCTTTTGCCTGGCAGTCATTCAAGATGTATGTCAGTTCGGCCTTGGTGAGGCGGCTTGAGCAGGCTGTATAAACAACTCCGGCGTAATGACATCCCCAAATCACTTCAAAATACTTGCTGTGGTTTTCTAGGCAAACAGCAACGTGATCTCCGGCTTGTAGTCCTGCTGCACGAAGAACATTGCTGAGTCGAATTGCAGCCTCGTGGAGTTCAAGGAATGTCGTTATTTTCCCCGTCTCGGCTTGAATGACCGCTGGTCGTTGAGGATTGGTGGCAGCTGTGATTCCTGGATACATGCCTCCAAACTAATTCAATGACCGCTGTCACATCGCAGTCCGATGTACCTCTGGCTCGCAGGCGCTTTTCCACTACTATTACAATTGTGTCAAGCCATAGGAAAGGGCCCCAATGAGCGCTACCGAAGTCATCAGCAAAGAAGAAACCACAGTTGTTCAACTCGCGGAAGAACTCCTTAAGAAATTCCCACCTGCAAAGACACCAGTTGTTGAATTCCTTGGGGCCCAGTTCGATATGGGGCTTGCATGGGTTAATTTTCCTGTTGGACAGGGTGGACTTGGAATATCTCCAAAATTCCAAAAAGCTGTTAATGAAATCTTGTATCCGGCCGGCGCGCCAAACCCGATGTACCGCAACCCGATTGGTCACGGAATGTGCGGCCCAACAGTCGTCGAGTGGGGTAGCGAAGAACAAAAGAATCGCTACTTACGTCCTCTTTTCACCGGCGAAGAGATTTGGTGTCAATTGTTTTCAGAGCCAGGGTCAGGATCGGATTTTGCTGGTCTTTCCTCTAAGGGCGTAAAGGACGGAGAAGAGTGGATTGCAAATGGTCAGAAAGTATGGACCACGCTTGCTCATCTTTCTCGCTTCGGACTTCTTGTAGTGCGTACTGATCCTGAGGCTGTAAAGCATGCTGGACTAACGGCCTTTGTCGTTGATATGAAGGCACCAGGCGTAGAAGTTCGCCCCCTTCGCCAAATGACTGGTGAAGCCGAATTCAACGAGGTGTACTTCACTGATGTTCGCATCTCTGCGGCTGAGATGCTGGGGTCACCTGGTGATGGATGGCGGGTCAGCCTCACAACGCTGATGAATGAACGCGTTTCTATCGGTGGCTCAATGCCTCAGCGTGGTTCAGGTTCCATCGCATCAGCGGTTCATGCGTGGGAGGCATTACCTGCTGATCAGCGCGATAGTGCAACTCGCGATGAATTAATGAAGCTGTGGATTCGTGCAGAAGTACTTCGACTGACCAATATCCGAGCTAACGCCACCAGAAAATTGGGTACCCCTGGACCTGAGGGGTCCATCGGCAAAATGGCGGGTGCAGATTTGAACAAAGAAACATATGCGTTCGCCGTCAATCTGCAAGGTGCAAATGGGATGTTGTATGGCTCATATGCGATGACTCGTCCAGAAACAGCAATGGCTTTTGATGGGATTCAAAAAGCCTTCTTGCGTTCGCGTGCTAACACCATTGAAGGTGGAACCACTGAAGTGATGAAGAACATTCTCGGAGAGCGTGTGTTGGGACTGCCAGGAGACGTGCGCGTTGATCGCGAAATCGCTTGGAACAAAGTCGCACGTAACTAGTCTCTAGTCATTAGCCCACGTGGGCAAGAAGAACTCCGCAGTAGGCAGCAAAGAGAGTGGCCAGTAGACCAATTGCTCCGCCAAGTCCCTTGGCGATCTTCGACGTTCCATTTGAGTGAATCACAGTTGCGATAATTGCAGTCGCGACCAGCAACATTTTGACACCGAATGTCACCATGTACGCGCTTGATTGGTCGGCCGTATCTATTTCGGCAAGACCCCACGCGCCAGTAAATACAATCAGAATCATTGCTGGCCAGGCAATGGCCGCAAAACCCTTAGAAATATCGGACAGTGCATCTGGGGTTGTCTTTCGCAATTTTGGCACAACACCGGCCAGCACAATTTGTCCGCCGAGCCACACACAAACGGCGAGAATGTGAAGAAAAGTGCGAAGTGAGTCCAAGGTGGGTTGAATCACGGCAGTAAGAGTGTCTCAAGAACAGCACTTGCTGCAAGTGCGCGGTCATCCATGCTTGCTGTGGTTAACAACGGTGCGCCCATCATGGCTGTAATGGCAGTATCGATAGCCATTTGTAAATCGCGAATATTGCGTGGGGGAGGAAAGTATTCGTCTTCCTCAGTGACGAATATTTCTTCAACCCCTTCTGCAGGTGCAAGAAATTCAAGAACTCCTTGCACTAGTTCTTCGGGAGCAGATGCTCCAGCCGTTACTCCGACAGTTCCGTACAGATCGTGAGGTAGTTCGTCATACGAGTTAATGCGAAAGACCTGCTTGCATCCGGCTTCTATCGCTAGCCGTTCGAGAGCGCGTGTGTTCGAACTATTAGAAGAACCGATAATGACAAACGCGTCGACAGTGCTCGCTATCGAAATGAGTGCTGTTTGTCTGTTGGTTGTTGCGAAACATAAATCACTTTTCCCTGGAGTCCAAACATCTGGAAATCTGTTGCGCACATGAACAGCAATTTCATTCCATTCTCTGTGCGACAAGGTTGTTTGCGCAAGCATTGCAACATTGGTATCAAATTGGGGTAGCGCTTCTACTTCTTCTAACGATTGGACTCGCGAGATAGAGGCAGGGGCAACCGCCATCGTGCCCACAGCCTCTTCGTGACCTTCATGACCGATGTAGACGATGTGATAACCCTTTGCCGCGCGAGTCTTTACTTCATGATGCACTTTTGTTACTAGGGGACATACTGCATCGACTACATAACTGCCGCGTGATCGAGCTGCTGCAACAATCTCTGGGGCTGAACCATGGGCTGACAACATAATTGGCGATCCGATGGGAACGTCCTCAATTGAGTCGACAAACACCACGCCTTGTGCTGTAAAACGGTCGACCACAATCTTGTTGTGCACGATTTCGTGGTAGCAATACACGGGTTCATCGAATGAACGGACCATCCACGCCAGCGCTTTGATGGCCATTTCGACACCAGCGCAGAAGCCTCTGGGAGAGGCAAGAAGTACCTTGTCGACGGTCATATACCCTCCACAGACTACCGAGAGTGCTCAGCGGTAGCCTGCAGGGGTGAATTCGTCCGCCGATACCCTCCCGCAGATTGCGGCAATTGACCGCTCTTCGGCGGCATTTCGGGTCGGCCTGATGGTCGGTGACCGAGTGATGTCTGTCAATGGGGTGGTTCCGCGCGACATCTTGGAATGGCAACGGTTGGTCGAATCTGACGAAGTTGATATCAGTGTTCTTCGAGGTCGCGAAACCCTTGAGTTTGACTTGGCTCGACAGCCGGGCGAACCACTGGGAGTGTCAATATCAAGTGCTGTCTTTGATCGAATTCACACATGCGACAATCATTGTGAGTTCTGTTTCATCTACCAACTGCCCAAAGGTATGCGCCGCAGTTTATATATGAAGGACGACGATTATCGTTTGAGTTTCCTCTTTGGGAATTTCACCACCATGACTCGTTTTACGGAAGCTGACCTTGAGCGTGTCATTGACGAACGCCTTTCTCCTTTATATGTGAGCATTCATTCGCCGGACCCACATGTTCGGTCTGACATGTTGCGAAATGTTCGTGGTGGGTTCAGTCTGCGTTGGATGAAAGTGCTACTTGACAATGACATTCAGATTCGTGCTCAGATTGTTTTGTGTCCCGGAGTTAATGATGCAGAAGTGCTTGAGTCGACCCTTGCTGGGCTTTTAGAGCAGTACCCGACACTTGAGTCAATCGCCATTGTTCCACTTGGGTTGTCTCGATTCAATTCCGAAGATCGCATGCGTGTTCATACTCAAAGAGAAGCCGAACAGGTCATAGAGACGGTATCTACGTGGCAAGCTCGTTATGTTCGCGCCATTGGGTGTCAACCAATTCATTTGGCTGACGAATTTTATTTGGTAGCGCAAAAGCCTGTACCCGAAGCTTCTCACTACGGCGAATTCCCAATGTTGGAAGACGGAGTCGGTCTTGTTCGTTCATTCCTTGATTCTTTCGACGGTTTTGGCCCTGATTTGATGGGCAAGCAAGCTGGTTTCTTTGCATCTGTAGATGTTGCTTCTCCAACTGATTATGTTCGCGTGGTAAATCCTGCAGCTGATACTGGCTTGCGGTCATCGGTTTCTGTTCCCGTGTCTCTGCGCGTACGTAAGCAGGTAGTTGATAAACCCGTAGCGATTGTCACCGGTTCGTATGGAGCAACAGTTATGCGTAATGCGTTGCGCAAACAAAGTTTTGACGATGTCTCCGTTCTTGAAGTGAAGAATCTCTACTTTGGTGGCAACACCGCAGTAGCCGGACTGATGACTTTTGAAGATATTCATCGGGTCTTGTCTGAAGACAAGGGCGCCCATGTTTATTTGCTTCCCGATGTTTGTCTGAATGACGGGGTTTTCCTTGATGGCGGGTCTATCGAAGACCTGCACCGTGAATTCGATGTTGAAGTTTTACCGACTAGTGGAAGTTCACTACGAGATCGGCTTGAATCAGCCAAAAGAGAGGTTTCTCATGTCTGACGAAGAGAAAGTCATATTTCCCAGTGTTGTAATTGTTGGTCGTCCCAATGTTGGCAAAAGCACATGGTTTAACCGCGTCATCGGAGAGCAAGCTGCAATAGTTGAAGACCGACCTGGAATCACGCGAGATAGACACCCGCATATGGCCTCCTGGCTTGGTATTGAATTCTGGATTGTGGACACTGGTGGTTGGATGCCAAGTGGGAGCGAACTTGACGACAAAGTAAGTCGGCAAGTGGAAGAAGCCGTCCGCGAAGCTGACCTTGTGATTTTCATGGTTGACGCATCCGTAGGGGTAACGGACGATGACGAACACATTTCTCAATGGCTGCGAAAGACCGGCGTTCCCGTGCTTCTGGCTGCTAATAAATCAGACAATGATCGTCGTGAACAAGAAAAGTGGATCTTCATGTCTCTTGGTTTTGGCGAGCCAATGGCGGTGTCCGCGCTTCATGGCCGACGCTCAGGCGATTTCCTCGACGAAGTAGTGGCACGAATTCCTCATGTGCAGATTCCGGTTCGAGAACTAGATGCGATTAAACCCGACGGCGTTCCTCGCGTAGCACTTGTTGGTCGTCCAAATGTAGGCAAGAGCACCTTGTTTAACCGTTTAGTCGGAGAAGAACGTTCTGTAGTCCACGACATGCCAGGCACAACCCGCGATGCCGTGGACACCCTTGTTGAGACTCCTGATGGTCCTTTGGTATTTATAGATACCGCAGGAATGCGTAAGCGAAGCAAGATTGATGAATCAACAGAGTTTTACTCGCTTGTGCGAGCGCTGAAGGCTATTGATGAGGCTGATATTGCAATCCTTATTATTGATGCAACTGTCGGTGTTACGAGTCAAGATCAACGACTGGCAGAGCGCATCGATGTTGCTGGTTGTCCCATACTTATCGTGCTGAACAAATGGGAACTTCTTGATTCTGAGAACCGTCGACAAGTGGAACTTGATCTTGCCCGCATGCTGTACTTCATTGACGATGCGCCTGTGTTGAAGCTGTCTGCCCTTACTGGCATGGGAGTGCACAAATTGCGCCCTGTTCTACAAGAAGCGATCGAGCAGTACCATCGCAAGATTCCGACTCGAGACGTCAACAGAGTTATTTCAGCCGCACAACAGAAATCACCTGCACCAGGTGGGGCCCGCGTTTTGTTTGCTGTTCAAGGTGCAAATGACCCCCCGACGTTCACTCTGTTTGTGAACCGAGAATTGTCTGCGCCGTACATTCGTTATTTAGAGCGTTCCATTCGTGAGGCCTTTGAGTTTGGTTCAACACCCCTCAAACTTCGAGTTCGGAAAAAAGGCGATTAGTAATGCCGTGGTGTGAACCATGTGCCAAATATTTTGCACCGTCTGCGTTAACTGCCGAAGGTGACTGTCCGGATTGTTTGTCTGCTGTTGACAATATGTCGTTGTCTGGTCGGGTCATAGTTGACACACTCGATTTGAAAAAACTTGCTGGCAGTGATGGTGACAAAACGCCGTGGCACTTTAAGTTACTTGTCGGTCTGTTGTGCATTTATTTGGGCTGGCGTGTCGTACAAATCTTCGTTTAGGCAACATCTCAATCAGGCAGATAGAGTCATAAACCATTCGGGCTGTAGCGCAGCTTGGTAGCGCGCTTGTCTGGGGGACAAGAGGTCGTGGGTTCAAATCCCGCCAGCCCGACTGATTATGTGCGGACGTTTTGTGACCAATTTCGTCATGACAGAACTCACGTCTTATC
>JBAXUC010000058.1:0-8872 GCA_037129855.1 Actinomycetota bacterium
TACTTGCAGATGGTGTGAACACACATCCAGTTGCCGTACCGGTATTAGAAAAATCACTCGATTCAAGACCACTAATAGTTTTATTAAACACAAGCGAGTAACTCAGCGTGCGAGAGGATGACGGCGAAGAAGGTTCAGTCCATGCTGCAGTGGGGGCTGCATTGTTTGATGTCCCAATGTTGACCTTGTTGATAACGTTCCCAGAAATCGCGTAGAGAAATCCATTCGCTTCAGCGTTGATCTCTCCTAGTGAAGAAAAGACTGTAGAGCGAGTTCCGACACCTGCACCAGTTATGGGGTATTGTAATGAGCCTGAATACAGATACCCATCTGAAGCATAAAAAACCTGGTCGTTCACGATGCTGTAGATCAGAGTCGATGCAACCGATGCCCAGTTGTCCGTTGTAGTCAGTTTCACATTCTGACCACATGAATTAATAAACAGTGTGGTTGAGTCTTTAAAACTAAGACTGCAGGGCGCAATGGATTGATAAAATAGTCGCTCGTATCGAAATATCGAACCAGATATTCGTGAAAACCGAATGAGGTAAGAAGAGTTCCAGGATTCTCCGGAATTCGTTCGTCCCTGGTATATGTTCCCATCCGGACCTACAACAAAAGCGTTGTAAAATGCGCCCCACGTGCCAGTTGCTTGAGACTTTCCGAGCGCACCAATGACTGTGGCACTGGATGGGTTGAAGGAAGCAACTGTGCCACTGCTACTAGTTGTGTATGTCAGGGAAGTAGCAGTAGGGGTGTTAAGAACATTAAAAGTTCCATCTAACCCGCTTCCGACTCCTGAGACTGTTATCGAGTCAGTTATCTGTATTCCATGGTGAGAAGAAAAAGTCAATGTGACGGTAGTTCCTGATCTCGATGCGGAAAGGATTGTATTCTGATTACGCAATGAAGTAACGGCGAGAGTTGAAAGATTTATCTCGCGAATACCACCAGAGTCATTAACGAATAGGGAATTTGAAGACGCAGAATACGCAATTCGATTTACATAAAGAAAACTCGCCGCAGTTCCTATCCCATCGACGCTTGCTGAAGTACCACTACCAGCAAGCGTCGTCACCACACCGCCTGGGGTTATTTTCCTGATTCGATCATTACCAGTATCAGCGATATAAATATTTCCATCTGTATCTGCAGTCAATCCTCCTGGAGAGGAAAAACTCGCCGAAGCACCTGTCGCGTCAACGTAACCCGATGCGTTACCAGCAAAAACAACGGAAGCAATGGTGGTTGAAGTGGTGAAATTGAGGGCTGTTGTCGTAGTGAGTCCTGCATAGTTCTCGTTACTGGCATTTTTCAAAGCACCTGCCGGCACTATTAAGTAGTAACTAGTGTTCAAAGCAAGTTTTACTAATCGATCAATGTAAATAGTGGTTGTTCCTAATCCCGTAATTTCGGTGGCTGTGGCAATATCCCATGTCTCAATTGTGCTGTTGTCGAGAGTTTTCTTGAGTGAGATAGTTCCTGTCCCTTGGTACATGTTCTGATTGAACTGCAATGTGATATCTGAGTAGACACTGACCCCTGTTGCATTATCTATCGGAGTGGTTGAACTAGCGGTTGGCGCCACCGCGAGAACTGGTGAGACACTAGGTAAAAACGTCATTGTGGCGGCTGACACAAATATGAGAGCAACCACGATGACATTGCACCGTTTCAAAAAACTCAGCAAAAACTTCCTCACAGGTGGAAACTTTACACCTATTTGGTGAACTGTTTACACCTTATAGGTGAAGTTTGTGCACCTATGAAACTTAGGGTGTATTTACAAGCTCAATGGGCGTTTTATTCGATGCGCAAGCCGGAGATTGCACGAGCAATCACCAGCTGCTGAATTTCTGAGGTGCCCTCAAAGATGGTGTGTATCTTGGCGTCACGGTGCCAGCGCTCGACTGGGTATTCGCGTGTGTAGCCATAGCCACCAAGAATCTGAATTGCGTCCTCAGTAACACGTACAGCAGTTTCTGATGCCTTGTACTTACTCATTGAACCTTCAGCGTTCTTGAAGCCACCATTCTTTGACAACCATGAAGCACGCCAAATAAGAAGACGTGATGCATCAATCTCAGTAGCCATGTTTGCAAGTTTGAATGCGATGGCCTGGTTCATGATGATTGGCCTGCCGAAAGCAAGGCGCTCTTTGGCGTAATCAAGTGCGTATTCATATGCAGCACGTGCAACACCAAGTGCTTGCGCACCAACGGCTGGACGAGTTGCTTCGAATGTCTTCATTGCTGGCTGTGCACCTGCAGAGTGTCCACCTTCGCGAGCACGTGCGATTTTTGCATCAAGCTTTTCTTTTCCACCAAGAAGGCAACGACCAGGAACGCGAACATCTTCAAGAACAACTTCTGCTGTATGCGACGCCTTGATACCGTGCTTCTTGTACTTCTGCCCCATTGACAAGCCCTTGGTGTTTGGTGGAATCACGAATGACGCCTGACCGCGACCTTTGAGTTCTGGGTCAACTGCTGCGACAACAACGTGAATGTTTGCAATTCCACCGTTGGTTATCCATGCCTTTGTTCCATTGATTACCCATTCGTCTGTTGCTTCGTCGTAGACAGCGCGTGTGCGCAATGAAGAAACGTCAGAGCCAGCATCTGGTTCTGACACACAGAATGCGCCGAGCTTCACATCATCTGGTGTGCCGTAACACTGTGGCACCCACTCCATCATTTGCTCTGGTGTTCCGTTGCCAGAAATTCCTGCAGCTGCAAGACCTGAACCCATGATTGCCATACCGAGACCAGCATCGCCCCAGAACATTTCTTCAATAGCAACTGGCATGGTGAGCGCAGTTGGATCTGCCATTGCACTCATAAGGAAATCAAGACCATACAAACCATTCTTTGCGGCTTCTTGAACGATTGGCCATGGGAACTCTTCACGCTCGTCCCATTCGTGCGCGTTAGGGCGCATTACGTCAACAGCGAACTGGTGAATCCAGTCTTTGATCTGGAGTTGGTCTTCATTGAGGGAGAGGGAGAAATCAGCCATGTCTCTAACTTACCCGCGGGTAACACCCCTGCGTCAAATAATCAGGTGCGTTCTGAAACCCACTGCCAATGGCGCACGCCGGGGGCACACATCGTTTGCAGATACCAACTAAGGGGGCTACTTTGGCTTTTACAGAACAGAACAAGAGGCGGCTACACGCTCGCCTTTGTGAAGTCATTGGCACGGAGGAGGCTGACATTCTTATGGAGCAGCTACCGCCAATCACTTGGACAGAATTCGCAACCAAACGAGACCTCGACGAACTGCGCATTGCAACCAAACGAGACCTTGACGAATTACGCATCGCAACCAAGCACGACATTGAGTTCAGCGCAATCGCGACTCGTACTGAACTTGAACAGGTGATTACGAAAACACGAACTGATCTAGAGCAATTGATTTTTCAGACGCGAACTGATCTAGAGAAATCAATCATGGAAGTGAAACACTCTGTTGAGACCACAAAACTTGAGCTCACTGGTTCGATACTTGAACTCACAGCAACGATGGAGCGTGGGTTTCGCAATCAAAGCTGGAAAATGTTTACCGCAATCATGTCGTCACAACTTGTGACAGTTGGACTTCTTGGGCTGATGATTAACTCGTTGCGGTAACGCAGCGACGTGCCTATTTGAAGAGGCGACGCATTCCTAGGCCCAGCCATTCAATAACGAGCACGATGAGATAGATGGAAATCACAATGGCCATTGTGATTTTGAATTGGTACACCTTGATCGACTGAATCAGTAGATAACCGATGCCTCCGCCGCCCACAATTCCGAGAACTGTTGATGATCTAAAGAAGACGTCAAGTAGGTAGAACAAATTAGATACGAACGGTGAAATGAATTGCGGTACAACGGCTGCAAAAAATTCCTGCACTTTTGATGCACCAACTGCAACCACGGCCTCGCGAGGGGCTGGGTTCACTTCCTCAAGACTGTCCGCGAAAAGTTTTGCGGCAAAGACTGCAACAGTCACACTGAGAGCAAGGGTTCCAGGAACTGGTCCGAGCCCCATCGCGCTGACAAAGATCACAGCAATGATTAACTCAGGAATTCCTCGTAGCGCTAGAACACCAATTCGAGTGCCGAACGAAAAGAATCGCCGGACGTTGATATTGCGTGCCATCAGGACACCGAGCGGCAGTGCCACCAATACCCCAAGGAATGTAGAAACAATTGATATCGCTAACGATTCGACGAGGCCTTTTATTAACAGCGAGGACTCTCCCCCTGCGCCCGGAGGGAACATTTGGCGCAGAACAGTGCCCATCTTGTGGGTGTTCTGAGCTACGTAGCCCCATTCAATGTTGACTGTTGTAATTGCGAAGAATAACAGTGCGACAAAAAACACGAAAGCGGAGGCCCGGAAAACTCGCTCGGTCGTCCATGGAGCCGTAATTGCCCTTTTTTCATATGCAATCTTGTTCAAGGATGCATCACGCCGATTGATGAAAGACGCCAACCAGCCACGCTGCTTATTCTGTTGCTGTGTTGCTGCTTCACCTATAAGAGACTGACGAATTGATGTTGATATCAATTCGCCGAGAAGAATAACGACAAATACAACCACAACAGCCGCTAACGCCGGTTTGTATTGAATTGTTTCCAGTGATTCCGAGATGAGTTGGCCAATTCCGCCGGCACCCACTAGTCCAAGGAGGGCTGATCCACGAATGTTGATCTCGAGACGAAACAACGCTGTAGCAATAAAGGAAGGTAAGGCCTGGGGAATAACAGCCGACCTAATGCGTTGGCGACGTGTTGCGCCTACAGAAGTCACCGCTTCACCGGACGTTTCACTTGCTTCTTCAATCGCATCTGAGAAAAGTCGCCCAATCATGCCAATGGAGTGCACTGCAAGTGCCAAGATTCCACAAAATGGACCAGGGCCATACGCCACCACAAATATGGCAGCAAGGATTAGTTCAGGAACTGCACGAGACAAAGTGATGATGCTGCGACAGATAAACCGAATAGTTGGGTGTTTCGTTGTATTCGCAGCTGCACCAATGGCAAGCGGGTAGCTGAGAATCACAGCTCCGAATGTTCCCAGCAGTGCTATCCATAAAGTTTCAAGCGTTAATGAAATGATGCGGTCCGTGTCCGAGAAATTTGGCGGATACATCCGCTTAAAAAGATTGACGACATTCTGCAGATCGTCAAAAAACGAAAGGACAGACATGTTCAGTCTGTTCCACGCCCACCACACAGCAACAAACCCGGCGACTACCGATGCAATCTTAAGAAAATAAAGAGGCGAAAGGGCAGGTGTGGTTCGCCGCGCCTGCACGGTTGCGCTCACGCGTATGACGCTTCGCGCACCTCATCCGACGTACCGTGACGTCGGTAGAGATCCATCACAATGCCAGGATCAATTCCGGCCGTCATCTGATCAAGAACGATTTTTCCATCCCGAAGTCCAATGAGGCGGTCTGTCCGACCAATTGCCAATTCCACTTGATGAAGACTGCATAAAACAGTCATTCCATCTTCACGAGCGATTGTCGAAATTAAATCGAGCACTTGGTTTGATGATTCAGGATCTAGTGATGCAACTGGTTCGTCAGCCAAAAGCACTTTCGGCTCCTGCATCAAACTGCGTGCGATAGCAACACGTTGCATTTGACCACCAGACAAAGTCTCAGCGCGCTGGAAAGCCTGTGCGCCTAGACCAACACGATCAAGTCGCTCAAGCGCCATAACGCGTAGCGCCTTCGGATATGTACGAATGCCTATGCGAGGACCGCGAAGACGACCGAGCGAACCAATCAATACATTTTCGAGACATGTGGCTCGGCCAACAAGTCCGAACTGCTGAAAGATGAAACCCATATGGCGTCGAAGTTCTCTCAGCTCAGCTGGCTTGGCAAGGCCAACATCAACACCAATCGCGTTCACCGTTCCGGATGTTGGAGTGTGTAGTCCGTTAATAAGACGCATCAACGTTGATTTGCCTGAACCGGATAGACCGAGCAGGCCGACTACTTGTCCCTCAGGCACCGTAAACGAAACATCATCCACTGCAAGTGTGCCGTTGGGGAAACGCTTCGAGAGCGCCGCGACGGTAATTGTCGCGACGCTCTCATTAGCTACCACTTCTAAATGTGGTGACATCGTTATGCTTTGCAGGCAGTTGACTTAGTTGCTTCGCAGACTTTACGAATTGTGTCGTAGAACGCGTCCGTAACGGAGATGAACGCATTGGTGTTCTTATCTTCAACGATGATGCAAGTTGTAACTGAAGTGCAACCGTTGTACCCCTTCTGTGTGAAGTATTCCTTGTTGAGTTTTGTCAACAAGATGTTCTTCACCGCAGCGCGGAATGAAGCAGGAAGCAATGAGCTGATTGTAAATGGGCCATTAGGAATCGGACCTGATTCCCAAATTGTCTTGTAGTCAGAAGCCTTCATTGCTGCAAACGTTCCAGTGCCGATGGCTGCAACTGTTGCTTCCTGGGCGAAAGCTGCGTCGCACTGACCAGCTCCAAGTCCGAGAATTGAGTTGTCATGTGAGCCCTTGAAGGACTGTGTCAAGTCACTCATCTTGAGACCAGCGGAAAGAATTCCTTCTGTCGGGATCAAGTTTCCTGAAGTCGATGTTGACGACACGAAGCACACTGTCTTACCTTTAAGGCCAGCGATGCTTGTGATTGAGCTACCGGTTGGAACTACCAATTTCGATGTGTATGAAGTGGTTCCATCGACATACTTTGTGATGCCAAGCGGTTCAATCTTGGCGCCATTCAGTTTGGACACGATGTAGGACATTGCGCCCCAGGCAACCATGTCAACTTTCTTAGCAATTGAAGCTTCGATTACTCCGGCGTACGAAGTACCCGCGTAAAACTCAACTGGCATTCCTAGTTCATCCTTGAACAACTGAATTAGTCCGTCCCACTTTGTTTGCATTGTTGTTACGTTCTCCGCTGGAACGCCACCAACGATGAACTTTGTTGGCCAGCCGGTCTTATCAAGCTTTGCTAAGTCGATTGGTGGAACAGTGGTTGCAACTGCGGCAACCTTCGTCCAGGTGTACTTTTTTGTTGTCGAGTTGAATGTGCACTTGAAGCTGGTTGTTCCTGTCTTTGTGGATGTTCCGTACTGTGTCTTCGTGCACTTGTCATTGTTCTTCACTGATGGGGCAGAAGCACCAGCAGTTGAAGTCATAGCGAATGTTGAAGTGAGTGCGAAAACTGTGGCAACCACTGCCTTCATTGATTTTTTCATGATGATATTTCTCCTATGTAAGGGGTTGTTAGATGTAACGATTATTTCGACATGACTGAAATCACTGATGATTTCGTGCCATTTCCATCGACTGATGTTGGTGTGATTGTGCACTTAAATGCTGCGTTGCGCTTGGCCGCCGGCACAGTGATTGAGATCTCGGTTGAGGATCCAGTTTTTGAGAGCTTGCCTTTAGGCGATGAGCACGATGCCATGTAACCGGTAACTGCGCCCTTCCATCCGAGTGCTATGGGAGCCTTGAAAGACAAAGCGATCTTGCCCGCTGACGCCTTAGCTTTTACCGAAAGAGGTGCTGTAGGCAACTTGCTTGGGATTTCATAGATGCCAACTGTTCCGGAAAGTTCATACGACGCAATTATCAGTGCAGATCCAGTTGGACTGTCTTCTGGCGAGACAAACATGATGCCTTCTGGCGACACGTCACCAGCTGTAGCAGTTGCTTTGCCTGAAATTATGTTTCCATCGCGATTAGCAGTGTTGATGTAATCAACAAACACTGGCTTGAGTGGATCGTCACCGTTGAATAATGCAAGGCCGCCATCGCGCTCCATGCCAACAACAATCCATTGTGATCCGTATGCGGATCCGACAGCAACACCTTCAACTTCTGGCCCCTTCTTTGTTGAACGAGACTCAAGAGCATTTGGTCCACCGTTTGTGGTGTTCCAGTCGCTGTTGTATCCATTCGGGTTTAGTTGAGCAGTAAGAGTCTCAAGAAGATCTCCCGAGTCCCATACCTGATCCATTGTGTCCACGCCTTCAACATTGGCTGGGCGCCATACTGAGAATGAACGTGATCCAAACGAGTAAGCGGTCTTGACTTTTGTGCTTCCAGTGACTGCGATAGCGCGAGCAGTAGCAGGTGCAAATGGAGTTACTACCAGGGAGCCAACTGCATCCTTCACTGCTGTGATACCTGTGTCGGTGGAATCATAAATTGAAGATATTTTCGAATCTTCAGATTCAAGGGTTGTGGTTGAAGTGCCGCCGAGGAGACAAGCGTACGAACGAGCATCTCCCTCATTTGCAGTCACTACGTAATTGGTACCATCGGCACCCTTGAGGCTTGCGATTGCGTCTGGCTGGTACATGCCCTGAACGGTCTGGTTTGCAACAGTTGCCTTCCCATCTGCGATTGCGTCAAGGCCCTTACCGGCTTCAGAATGTTTCTTGAATCCGAGACCACTAATTTCAAGAATTGATTTAGTAGCCATATTTATGGTTGCTATCGAGTTGTTCTCTTGCAATGTTACATAGGCATATTTGCTGTCTGCTGAGAACGTGATGTACTCCGGCTCAAGGTCTTGAGCAGTAGTGGCATTCGGACCAAAAACACGGCCGCCTTGGAACGTCAGTGCACCGGCACGATCGTTGTACGCCTCAAAATTGAGTGTGGTGGCTGCTGATGGAACAGAGCCAGAAACATCAATCACTGAGATCGAACCGTATGGATCGGTCGTTGTAGGGAGCTTGCCGTCTGTCAAGCAATATGACGATGGCTCTCCTTCATTGGCAGACATGACATAACGACCATCTGGAGAGAAAGAGACATGGTCAGGAAGTGCTCCGACTTCGATGCCGCTCTCTGCGCCTTTAATGAGC
>JBAXUC010000059.1:0-8812 GCA_037129855.1 Actinomycetota bacterium
GGGCGCAATGGGTATTGAAGCCATCTCGCGGGGGGCTGCGCACTGTGTTTTTGTAGAAAATGACCGTGCAGCACTTGCCGTGCTTCGCAGCAATATTGCGGCACTTGGTATCTCAGTGAAATCCACGGTGATTGCCGGAGACGCAGTCGGTACGGCGGCGCACCAACAAGGAATTGATTTGCTTATTGCTGACCCACCGTATGGGTTTGGCGCATGGGGCGGATTGCTGGCATCCGTGACTGCACCGCTTGTTGTTCTTGAATCGGGACGACCCATCGGGCCAATTGCTGGCTTTGAGACAGTGCGTGAAAAGAAATATGGCCGAACTCATGTGGCCTTTCTCAGTCCCAGCAGTGCGCCAGAGGGTACGGTAGAGGTGCAATGAGCACTGTGTTATACCCCGGCAGCTTTGATCCATTTCATTTGGGTCATCTAGACGTCGTCGAGCAGGCAACTGCCCTGTTCGGAGACGTAGTGGTTGCTGTCATGCATAACCCCGACAAGCCATCCGGCGTTTTGTCGACCGATCAGCGTGTCTCTCTCATTGCCGCATCGTGCTCTCACTTGCCGAACGTTACTGTTCGTAGCTTTCCTGGTCTTGCGGTCGACGCTGCACTTTCTGTCAATGTGCTGTGCATCGTGAAGGGACTTCGCACATCGGGTGATTTCGAAGTGGAACAACAAATGGCACACACAAATTTTGCAGTGTCGGGTGTGCGCACGGTGTACGTGCCATGTCAACCACGTTTTAGTTTTGTTAGCAGCCGCTTTATTCGCGACATTGCAGCCCATGGTGGCGACGTGTCATCAATGGTTCCAAGCGCAGTATCAGATGCTCTCGCATCTCTCTTTTCCTCAGGGAGCAAATAATGAGTTTTGATGATTTCGACGACACATTAGATAATTCGTATCCACAACCAATGCCTGTGCAGGCACGTCTTGGTGAGAGCGAAGTAATTCTTCGTCGCACAATCGACATAGTCGCAACGGCACCGAGCATGCCGTTGTCAAGTTCGCCCCGTATCGACCGCGATGAAGTTGTTGAGTTGCTTGAAGATGCACTGGTGCGTTTGCCTGACGAAATTCGTCAAGCGCGATGGATGTTGAAAGAACGCCAGGAATTCCTTGATAAAACGAAGCGCGAGGCTGATGAGTTACTAGGTGCTGCGCGTCAACAGGCCGAACGAATGGTGCAACGAACCGAAGTCGTGCGTGCAGCAGAAGCTCGCGCTCGCCAGGTTATTGACGCTGCCGAAGAAGAGACCCGCCGCTTGAAGAACGAGACAGAGGATTTTCTCGATCAACGTCTCGGAAGTTTTGAAATTCTTCTCGATCGTTTGTCAAAGACTGTTGCCAATGGTCGTAATCGTTTGTCGATTGGTTCAGAGCCACCACCGACAGAGTCTGAAGAACCAATCGAGCAACAAGATGTTGCCGATTTCTTCAACCAAGACGATCTCTAGAGAGGCACCACCTTGGCTAAGCCACTGATTGTTAATGCAGTCGAACTACTGCGTCGTCCCGGAACAACGAAGGACATTGATGTCGCAGTTGCTGTGCTTGATTTCGAATTTGGCGACTCGCGGATCGTTGACACGCCCGTTGATATCTCGGTTCATCTTGAATCATTGTCTACCGGCATCCATGTTTCCGGAACTGCTCACGCCACGTGGGCTGGTGTCTGTCGACGGTGTCTTGCGCCGCTTGTTGAGCGCATGAGTGTTTACCTCGATGAGATGTATCAGAAGGGGACCTATGACCCCGATGCATATGAAATTGAGAACGACCAGATCAATCTCCTCCCCATGGTGAGAGAGGGCCTCTTGCTAGCAGTGCCGTTGTCGCCCCTGTGTCGCGAGGACTGTCCGGGATTTTGCCCCCATTGCGGAGCAGACCTTTCTGAGACCCAATGCGGATGCGTTACTTCAGCCTCTGACCCCCGTTGGTCGGCCCTCGAAAACCTCAAGGGCGTATTTCCTGACGACGCCCCGTAAGTTTTCGGCGTTGTCGGGCTATCATTACGAAGCCCCCAACAGGGCATTTGCCGCTAACAAGGGAGACCACGGTGGCCGTTCCCAAGAGAAAAATGTCGAAGTCGAAGACTCGTATGCGTCGCGCCTCTAACTGGCGCCTCGATGCACCTTCACGTAGTACCTGCCCACGTTGCAGTGCTGTCAAGCTGCCCCACACAGTGTGTGGTGCATGCGGATGGTACAAAGGCCGCGTGGCAATCGCTGTCGACTAACAGACCAGTTATTACTCATGTTGCCAATCGCAGTTGACGCGATGGGTGGCGACAATGCTCCCTCAGCAATTCTTGCTGGAGCACTTGAAGCAGCTGCCCTCGGTATTCCTGTTCTCCTCGTTGGCCCAGAAGGCCTAGAAGGAACGGGCGACCTTCCATTACTTGCCGCAAGTGAAGTCATCGAAATGGATGACGACCCTGCTCAATCAGTGCGTCGTAAGCGTGACTCCACACTTGTCCGGGCTGCTGAAGCTGTGCGCGACGGGAAAGCCAGTGCCATGATCTCGGCCGGTAACACGGGTGCCACCATGGCAAGTGCGTTACTGCGCATGGGTCGCATCTCAGGTGTTGCTCGTCCAGCTATCGCAACTCCTGTGCCAGTTCCTGGTGGACACCCCACTGTTCTGCTTGATGCTGGCGCAAATGCTGAAGTTCAACCTGAATGGCTCGTGCAGTTTGCACTGATGGGATCTGTGTACTCACAACGTCGCTTCGGAGTCGAAAATCCGCGTGTTGGTTTGTTGTCGATTGGTGAAGAGCCCGGCAAAGGCGACACCTTGCGCAAAGAAACGTATGAGTTGTTGAAGGTCGCACCCGGAATCAATTTCATCGGAAACGTTGAAGGCCGCGATCTCATGACCGGCGTTGTTGACGTTGTTGTCACTGACGGCTTCACGGGAAATGTTGTTCTCAAAACACTTGAAGGCAGTTTGCGAACAGTCGTGAAGGCGCTTTTCACTGCTTTTGGCCAGCCTGAATATGCAGATGCAGCAAACACACTGATGCCTGCGCTGCTTCCGTTGTATGAAACTCTCGACCCAGATACATACGGCGGAGCAATCTTGCTCGGTGTTGATGGAGTGTGCATCATTTCGCACGGGTCCAGTAGCGCACGCGCCATGGTGAATGGCATCAAATGCGCACAAGAGATGGTCGAGACCGGCATGGTCGAGGCGATTCGTGTTGCAATCTCAAGTACCCTTGCTGAGTAAGCACCCACTGAAGGAGACATTCAATGGCAACTATTGAACGCAACGAGATTTTTGCAACTGTTTGTCGCAACTTGGCAGAGATTCTCGAGATTTCAGGCGCTGACATTTCTGAAACACAGACTCTTGCAGATGACCTCGGTGCTGACTCCATCGCACTTATCGAACTTGTTGATTCACTTGAGCAAGAATTCTCAGACATCATTCCGAACTTTCAATTTGAAGACGATGATTTGTCCGGTCTTCTCACTGTTGCTGATGCGGTGAACTACATCGTGCTTGCGCTGGGTAAATAACTAGCCCCAATGTCGGATGTGGAGAACTCAACTCTTTCGGAGTGTGCCTCACGAATCGGATATGTATTTCATAACCCCGCATTGCTGCGCCAGGCACTGATTCACCGTTCATGGCAGGCTGAAAATAGTGACCCAGTCACAAATGAGCGTTTCGAATTTCTTGGTGATGCCGTTCTTGGATGGGTCATTGCTGATGTGGCATTTCATCGCCTTGCCGACCTGCCGGAAGGCAAACTGACAGATCTGCGGCGCAGTGTGGTCAACATGCATGCGCTGGCAGATATTGCACGACAATTAGGAATCGGTGAATTTTTATTGCTTGGCAAAGGCGAGGATGCAGCAGGTGGTCGTGACAAGTCCTCTATTCTGGCCGATGCTTTGGAAGCCCTTATCGGTGCTGTGTATCTCGATGGAGGAGCACCAGCTGCACATGAAATGGTGAAGCGATTACTTGCTGATTCTGTGGAAGAAGCAATTCCGCATCTTGAGATGTTTGATGCAAAGACTCGCCTTCAAGAGCTGTGTGCTCGTTTATCAATCGGTATTCCCACATATGAGGTAGAGGGTGAAGGCCCCGATCATGAGCGTGTGTTTACTGCAGTTCTCTATGTCGACGGTCGTGCCTATGGCTCAGGTAGTGGACGAACAAAAAAAGCAGCCGAACAAATTGCCGCCGTGGGAGCATACGACGCTCTCGTCGAACAGCACAATGCCTGAACTGCCAGAAGTTGAAACCGTTCGGCGGGGGATTGAAGCCAAAGTCGTCGGTCGAAAGATCACTTCAGTAGAAGTTGGCCGTGAACGATCGGTGCGTCGCGTTGGTCGTGAGGCCGTTATCCACGGTTTAACAGGAGTAACGATCACTTCTGCGCGTCGTCGTGGCAAATATTTATTATGCGATCTTGATTCTGGCGAAGAGATGATGATCCATTTACGCATGAGTGGACGCGTATTGGTGGAACCGGTTGGCACAAAGCGTCCTGCTCACACTCATGTGGTGTTGTCATTGTCTGCGAGAGATGGCGTAAGTGACGAAATGTGGTTCGTTGACCCTCGTACCTTCGGCGAAGTCGTGGTGTTCGACCCTGTACACACGGCACAAGTGTTGCCAGAACTCATCAGGCTAGGCGTTGATCCCATCTGTGAGCATTTCGACAGCACTGTTCTTGCGCATCGCCTGAAGGGAAAACGCGGAGCTATAAAACCACTATTGCTCAGCCAGCATGTGGTCGCCGGAATTGGCAATATCTACGCTGACGAGATTTTGCATCGCGCTGGTCTCAGGTGGAATCGCACCGCGGACTCACTCACCACGCCACAGGTTCGTCGCCTTGCGCAATACATCTCTGACGTACTGACAGATGCAATTGCGGCAGGGGGGTCAACTCTTGATGATTCCCAGTATGTGGATATTGAAGGCAAAACCGGATCATTTCAGGCAGAACATCGTGTCTACGGACGAGATGGAAAGAGATGTATCACCTGTGGAAAAGCCGACATTGTCCGAGTCGTGGCAGCAGGTAGGTCGACGACATATTGCCCGCGCTGTCAAAAATAGAGTGCCATTCCCCGAACACGGTGCCCGTCTATTACTGTTGGGATCGCCGTGTTCCTTAAATCTCTCACCCTCAAGGGCTTCAAGTCCTTTGCCGATTCCACCGTCCTTGAAATGGAGCCAGGTGTCACTGTTGTGGTCGGTCCAAACGGTTCGGGCAAGTCGAACGTTGTTGATGCCATTGCGTGGGTATTGGGCGCGCAAGCACCTAGTTCTGTGCGAAGTCAAAAGATGGAAGATGTCATCTTTAGTGGCACAAACAAGCGTGCAGCACTTGGCCGTGCTGAGGTAACACTCACACTTGATAACTCTGCTGGCCTGTTGCCTCTTGATTTTTCTGAAATCAGCGTGTCGCGAACATTGTTCCGCAATGGAGACAGTGAATATTCCATCAATGGCGTTGAATGCCGGCTGCTCGATGTGCAGGAACTTTTGTCTGATGCAGGTGTAGGGCGTCAACAGCACGTCATTATCAGTCAGGGCCAAATTGATGCGGTACTTACCGCTCGCGCAGAGGACCGTCGCGCGATTATTGAAGAAGCTGCAGGCATTCTGAAGTATCGCAAACGCAAAGAAAAGGCCGAGCGTCGTCTAGAGGCAACTGAAGTCAACTTGTTGCGCGTACAAGACCTCATTCGTGAAGTGCGTCGCCAACTGCGCCCACTAGAGCGCCAGGCAGAAGCTGCTCGTCGCCACGGAGAAATTGTCGGGGAACTTCGTGCTTTACGTTTGTTTTTATCAGGCCGCGAAGTTGCGTCGTTGCGTGCCCGACTCACTGCTCTTGCAGGAGAAAAACTTGCTGGTGATTCGGGCGAAAAAGAAATTCGACAGAAACTGGCCGCTTTAGACACAGAAGTATTGGCAGCTGAGGCAGATTTGTCTGCTCGCGGCGAATCAGGCGTCAACGACGAATTGATGCGTGTCGAACAGTTGCGTGAACGCGCACGTGGACTAGCAGCGGTTCTTGCAGAGCGTCGCCGTTCCATGGAGCGCGATCAGGGTCAACTCATCGCAGATGATGTTGTGGCAGCACTCGAAGCCGATGCAGCGCAAATGCGTGAAGAACTGATTGACGTTGAGCGCAGTCTTGCTATTGCCATGCAAGAAAATGATTCGTTGCAAGTAGAAGAAGAAACATTCGAGCGCGAGCGCACCGAACAAGGTCTCTTCCACATGGTGCAGAGCAATGAAGCATCAAACGCTGCAGCAGAGGTTCGTGGTGAACTTCGCACATTGCGCAACACTGTGGAACAAGGTGCTGGCGAAGCTCAGAAGATGCAGGCTCGTACCGAGCAATTAGTCGCGCACGATGCAGATGTTGCAGTCGGTATTGAGGGTTTGCAGTCTGAATTAGCTGATGCCGAAACTGAAGTGGGCTCATTGCGGGCTCAACTGGTTGATGTCACAGAGACACGTGAACAAATTGAGCTGCTAGGAGACGAAGCACAAGTTGCTCGCGCTTCAGCTGAACGTCGCAGTGCACGTGCCTCCGCAAAACTAGAAGCTCTGGAAGAAGCGGTCGCTTCGTCCCGCGCGCGTATTGGTGCTGAACATCTAGCCAATGTTTCCGGAGTAGTCGGTGCGCTGGTAGATCTTCTTGACGTCGATGCTGGCTGGGATGCAGCGGTGAAAGCGTCACTTGGTGAAGCACTTGCCGCAATTGTTGTGTCTGACTCGTCATCTGCTCGCCGGGCAATTGAAGCACTGCAGGCTGTTGATCACAATGGTGCAGTTCTTGCCCTCGGAATTAGTCAGAATGCATCAACCTCATTGCCTTCTGGCGTTCAATCAGTTCGCTCACATGTTCGACCTGCATCTGGTGCGCCTGCCGCCTTGGCCGCCTTGCTCGATTCTCTGTTGTCGCATATTGGTTGTGCTGATGATTTAGATGCGGCAATGGCAGTTGTAGAAAATTCATCCTCTGCCACTGTTGTCACTCGCCGTGGTGACCGTTTGTCTCCATCTGGTTGGCGTCTCGGTGCTGCTGACGATCTTGGTTCTCAAGAAGTCATTGATCGCACCCGTATTGAAGTGGAATCAGCAGTCGCTGATCTTGCTCGACTTGCTAGCGAAGTTGAAGCTGCAAAGACTCGTCTCGTTGCAGCTCGCCAGGAAGGAACACAACTTCAATCACAAATTGATCGTCAATTGGTTGTGGTTGAAAGTGCCTCAGACAAATTGACTACCGCGATCAATGATCGTCGTGCCAATGCGGCCGAGCAACAGATCACTCGCGATGCCACAAATGAGACACGCGCGCGCCTGACGCAATACCAGCAGCGCGTTTTGGAACTGGAAGCAATTCTGCCTGGTCTTGAAGAATCAGAAGCTGCAGAAGTTGCAGCCGCCCGTGCTCAGACAGAAGAGCGTGCCACCATTGATGCTAAATCAGCACACCTAGTGCTGCGCCGCAAAGACCTTGATGTTCGCGTCGCTGGCTTGCGTGAGCGTGAACAATTCCTGAAGCAACGTGCAAGCGATACCGAGCGACGTCTTGAAGTGGACTCTGCTGCTCGCTTAGAGGCTGGTACTCGTCGTCAGAAAATTGAAGCAGCGCTTGTTGCGGTCGGGTTGCTGTCCGATCTTGTTGAAACTCACAGAGCGTCAACTGAAGCACGGCTTGCTGAATTGCACGAGATGCGTCGTCGTCAAAGTGACGAAGTGCGCGCTGTTGCAACCCGCCTTGATAACGCACGCCGTGGACGCCACGAAGCAGAACGGCAACTTGAAGAACTACGTGAGCGCGTTCGCCGGGTTGATGTTGAAGAAGCAGAAGCTCGAATGCGCTTAGAAGCTGCTGTTGAAATGATTCGCCGTGATCTTGAGGTTGAGCCAGAAGCAGCTGAGGCTGCACCAATGCCAGAAGTCATTGAAGGTGTCACCCACGCAGATCGCGCCCGTGTACTTGAACGAGATATTCGCCTCATGGGTCCAATCAACCCTCTTGCATTACAAGAGTTCACTGAACTACAAGAGCGTCACCAGTTCCTTGAAGAGCAACTGAACGACGTTCGGTCATCGCGACGAGAACTTGCCCAGATAATCGCCGCTGTCGATGTTGAAATTCAATCTGTATTTGCTGAAGCGTTTGCTGATGTCAGCGTGAACTTCACGAACCTCTTTGCGTTGTTGTTCCCAGGCGGTAAGGGCAAGTTGGTACTTACAAATCCTGATGACATGTTGAACACAGGTATTGAAGTGGAAGCACAACCACCCGGCAAGACCTTTAAGAAGTTGTCATTGTTGTCAGGTGGTGAGCGTTCGCTTACTGCACTTGCGTACTTGTTCGCAGTCTTCCGTAGCCGCCCGTCTCCGTTCTATGTAATGGATGAAGTGGAAGCCGCCCTCGACGATGTCAACTTGCATCGTTTCCTTGGTCTCGTCAGTGAATTCCGTCGTGATGCTCAGCTCATCATTGTCAGTCACCAAAAGCGCACCATGGAAGCAGCCGACTGCCTCATGGGTGTTTCTATGCAGCCAGGTGGCTCATCAAAGGTCATCACTGAACGCTCCACTGACGCATTGACGCGCTAGGAACTCTTATGCTCGCCTCGGCTACGACAAACATTGCCATTGCTCTTGGTACTAGCGGCGTTGGGGTAGCGATTCTTGTTGTCCTTCGCAGCCGCAGCAAGCGCACTCGTGTATCAGCGAGTCCTGTAGTTGAGACGGTTGTCGATAAATCGCCCGTCGTAGTTCCTGAAGTTGTTGTTCCGGAAGTAACTGT
>JBAXUC010000006.1:0-29497 GCA_037129855.1 Actinomycetota bacterium
CCCCAACGGGATTCGAACCCGTGCCGCCACCTTGAAAGGGTGGTGTCCTAGGCCGCTAGACGATGGGGGCTTGGACGACTCCGGTTGAGAGCAATGTGACGCTATCAGGAGCCACCCAACAATACGCCCCCGATATCAATTGTCCTCACCTGAGAGGGCAGAGATTGTCCATTCAAGGAGCCAGCCCAAGTAGCCATAGAGCTGCCACTGGCCAAAGGCGGGGTCATTTTCGTCGATGTCGTCCTCAAAATCATCTTCGCCCACGTCAAGCAGGGTGCCAAGAACAAGGCGCAGATTATTCAGGACTGTCATAAACGCATGAAGTTGAGCAGCACTGATGAGATCAGTTGATTCAAGAACTTCCTTGACCACAGCAATCGAGGCCGCGCGTGATTGGGAGAGTTCGTCGCGCATGTAGCCCTGATACTCAGCATCGTGTTCAGGATTCTCGTGATACGCAGTAGGAAATAGTCGGCGTAACCGTGCGTCATCTGGTCCCATTGCCAATATTTCTGACAACTGATCAACGAAGCGCAGCAGTGTTGACCTGTCGTCTGTCGACAGGGTGATCTCGAACATGTCATTTTTCCGAGCAACGACTGGCCCTTCGTGTTTGCGACGCTTCATGTGTCTTGCTGCATCGTTGCCCACAAACCATGTTCGTGAAGTCGAAAAACATCAATCTCTGCTTTTTCACGCGGGCCGTTCGAAACAACGGCGCGACCCTTTTCATGAACATCCATCATCAGAATGTCTGCTTTTGCTTTGGGGTATCCGAAAAGTTTCTGTAATACGAACGACACATACGACATCAGATTGATTGGGTCATTCCACACAATGACCACCCAGGGGACCTGGAGATCAACCACCTCGTCAGTGGCGATATCAACGGAGGGCTCTGCCACTTCAGTTTGTTGGCTCCCTGATGGGGCGATGAAAATCACACATTCATTCTGCTGGTGAATAGGCGATGTTGCCTACCCACCAATACGATGGGTGGCTGTGCCCATCAACGTTCGCCCTTTTGTCCCGTCACGCCTGACGCGTCGACCTGGCCATGAGTCTGGGCGTATCCCCACTTCTGCTCTGGCGGGCTATATCGCCCTCACCAAGCCGCGCATTATTGAGCTTCTTCTCATCACCACAATCCCCACCATGGTTGTTGCCAACAATGGCTGGCCGAGCCTGTGGCTGATGGTGGTCACGATGGTGGGCGGCACGTTGGCCGCTGGTGGCGCTAACGCCATCAATATGTACATCGATCGCGATATCGACGCCCTGATGGAGCGCACCAAGAATCGCCCTCTGGTGACGGGCCTCATTTCGCCACGAAATGGTCTAATTTTCGCTATTTCGCTAGAAATCGTGGCTTTTTTGGTTCTGTGGGCCGGAACCAACCTACTTTCGGGCATTTTGGCGCTCTCGGCCACCCTGTTCTATGTCTTTGTTTATTCCCTCTGGCTGAAGCGCACCAGCAAGCAAAACATTGTGATTGGTGGGGCTGCAGGCGCAGTTCCTGTCCTTGTGGGCTGGGCAGCGGTGACAAATTCGCTCAGTTGGACCCCATGGTTGCTGTTTTTGGTCATTTTCCTATGGACACCGCCCCATTTTTGGGCCCTTGCGATCAAGCACAATGACGACTACACGGCGGCCGGCGTGCCGATGCTGCCGTCTGTGGTGTCCCACGAAAAGGTCATCGCCGCCATGGTTCGCTACACCATTGCCCTACTTGTGAGCTCCCTCATCATCATCCCGGTCGGTCATATGGGCTGGGTCTACGGAATCTCTGCATTGGTGTTAGGCGTGGCTTTCCTGTGGGGCACAATTGCACTTGGAAAATCGGACAGTCCGAGCGCTTCGATGCGGCTTTTCTCGTTCTCGATCTCGTATATCTCGCTTCTCTTCATCGCGTTGACCATCGACGTCTTCGTTCGCTAAAAAAGCGCAATTGCACGAAGTGTCTACCCTCAGAGGATTTACCTTCTGTGGGAGGGCGATGGGTAGTGTTGTTTCGTTACATCTAGGCGCACTCGCTCCGACAGTTCACAAGAACTGAAGGTGTGTATCTGGGAGACCATCCGAAAATGACCATTATCGACACTCACGTGGGCGCATCGACACATTCACAGGGCACAGGCTCTGCTTTTGTCGTATCCGTCGGCCAATGGATCACAAGCAGTGATCATAAAAAAATTGGATGTCTATTTATCGGGACCTCGTTATTGAGCGCTCTCCTTGCAGCAGTGCTCGGTTTGCTCTTTGGTCTTGAACGCATGAGTCCTGCACACATGCAGATCTTTAATGGTGACGCAACTCCGCAACTGTTTTCGTTGTATCAGTTCGCTCTTGTGTTCGGTGTTCTTGCTCCGCTCTTCGTAGGAATCGCAATTGCCGTTGTTCCAACGCAACTTGGTGCGCGCGCTGTGGCATTTCCGCGCGTTGCACAATACGGATTCTGGGCGTGGCTGTTTGGTGCACTGATGGTTGATATTTCGATCATCGGCAATGGGGGCCCTGGTGGCGGAAGCGCTGATCTTGTTGATTTGTACTTGTTGGGTGTTGCTCTTGCAGCAGTTGGTCTTCTTGCCGGAAGCCTTTGCGTTGCAACGTCGGTTCTTACTGCACGTGCGCCCGGAATGACCCTTGACCGCATTCCTGCTTTTTCTTGGTCTGCTCTTGTGGGTTCGATTGCAACATTGCTCAGCTTGCCGGTCATGATTGGCACAATCATTTATGTCTACGTTGACCACACACACGCAAAATTGATTTTCGGTGGCAACAAAGGAATTGAAACGTTCTTGGGTTGGTCTTTGTCTCAGCCAATGACTTTTGTGTTTGTCATCATGGCGCTCGGAGTTCTTGCAGAAGTTGCTCCAGTTACTGCACGAACGGAACAACCACTTCGCCCAATAGTTCTTGGAGGCCTTGCAATTATTTCAACTGCGGTCCTTGGTGCTGTTACGCAGAGCGCGCACATTCTTGATTGGGCCGGAACAAACACCGACAAAGTAAAGAGCACCTTGTTGCATTCTTTGTTTAACGGTTTGCCATTGCTCGGAATGCTCATAGTCGTTCTTCTCTCACTCTTGTGTCTGAAGGTGGGCACGCCTCGCATCACTGCGTCGTTTGCTTTGTCTTTGCTCGGTGCACTCATGATCATTGTTGGTGTGCTCGGAAACGGGTTATACAGATTGAAGGCAGCTTCACTCGATGGCACTGTGTTTTCTGAAGGAATCGTTTTGTATCTCGTGTACGGCGGTTTGTTGAGCGCCTTAGGTGCACTGAGTCATTGGGCTCCACTCTTGTGGGGACGCGCCATTGACAACACAAAACTTCTTGGGCTTGCATTGATCGGATTACTCGGAACAATCTTGGCTAGCTTCCCGCTGTACATCGCTGGGTTTGCAGATCAACCAGCGAACACAGTTATGGGTTTTGCCTACGACGGACCGATAGCGCTCTGGAATGTTCTTAGTGGCCTCGGACACGCGCTCATTGTTCTCACGGTTGTTGGCTTTGTTGCACTGCTCATTGATGCAGTTCGAAAGGGCACACCAGTTTCACAGGAGGCATCAGCATGACAATTGCATTACCAGCAGCTCCCGCACAGGCGCCACGTCGACAAATTCTTGTCGCAACGGCAATGGCCTCTGCCTCAGCATTCATGCTCATCATCGGAATGGTTGCAATATGGTTGAAGTTTCGTGCAGGCGCGCCAACACGTAGCTCATCTGATGGTTTGAAAATCATCAAAGATTGGATGCCAGCCGGAATCACAATTCCAGAGGTTGCAGCCAACGTCATGCTTATTACTTTCCCTGTCGGTGCATTAATGGCACAGTGGGCTGCATACTCGGCAAAGCGCGATGATGCGCCACACCGTTCTCTCGCGCTCGCGATTTGCTTCGTGATGGGACTTGCCATTGTGAATGCGCAAATTGCTGTGTACAGCCAAATGAATATCGGATTGGCTGACGGACAATTTCAAACAATGTTCTATGCAATTACTGGCACGGTGTTGTTGCTAGTTGTTGGTGCGATGGTTTTTAGTCTTGTGGCCTTCTTTCGATCTGTTGGCGGTCGTGATAACGACACAGATGTGGTTAACGCCCACGCGTTCTATTGGTACTTCCTCACTGCAGCGTTTTCTGTGGTGTGGTTCGTGGTGTACGTACAGAAGTAGGTCAAGATGATTACCCCCGGTTCAAAATATTTCTTCGGCCTCACTGGCTTGTCACTGATCTCTGCAATTTTGTACATGGTCTTGGTGAACCCATCAGACCTCGGAGCAGTCGCACTGTTTGGCCTTGCCGCTTCAGGCGCCTTGATTGGCGCAATGGCATTGTTCACTCGTGATGGTGATGTCTACACAGATGAAGAAGCAGTTGCCGCCAATGCACCTGCAGGTTCACCATCGTTCTGGCCAATCGTGTTTGCACTCGGTGCAGCACTTGTTCTTACTGGACTAGCAACCGTCCCAGTTGTTTTCGTTCTTGGTATTGCAGTACTTATTGCCGGTGGCGTTGAATGGACCATTCAGAACTGGGCAGATGGTGCATCGTCAGATCGTGAATTCAATGAGTTCGCTCGCACTCGTGCGATCAGTGCAATCGAATACCCAGGACTTGCTGCTGTCGGCCTTGGTGTTATCGCCTTCTTCTTTTCTCGGGTTGTTCTTGCCGTAACGAAAGAAGCCGGACCAATTGTTTTCATCGTGGTCGCAATGGCGATTCTTGTAGTTGGTGTTCTTATTGCGACCAAGCCATTTATGAAAGGCACCGTCACGGTTGTTGTCTCGGTGCTTGCAGTTGTGGCACTTGCTGCTGCTGGAACTTATGCTGCCTTGTCAGGTGAGCGTCATGAACTTACCGTTGCTGCAGAAGAAGATCATTACGACGCTTCACATCGTGAATGTGGAGCGGAAGCTTCAGATCACTACGACCATCTCGCGAACAATACAGTGTCATTACGTTCTGCAGTGACCGCCACCATCTTTGTAAAAGATGGAAAAGTGTATGCAGAAGCTATCGGTATGACGAAGAAAGTAGACACCGTTACTATTCCTCGCTCGAGTGCAACGTCTGTCATGTTCCGCAATCTTGATGAAGAGCAGCACCGCCTCGTCGTCAACTTGGGCTCAGCCAAAGTTGCCACTACCGGGGTCGTTGAAAAAGTTGGTACATGCACACAACTGACTGGTAAGAACCAAGAACAAGTCATGACGTTAAAGATTCCAAAGCCGGCGACCGCCACTGAGCCCTACTCGTTCACAGTTCCTGGTGCTACTGGAGAAATCAAGTTGGTCGTGCCGTGAGTCACTCAGTCTCTCCCCACTCATCAGAAAAGGCTATGGATATCGTGAACAACGTGAAGTCGACACATCATCGCATTCGTAACTCAATTGCAACGATTATTGGAATTGTTGTTCTTGCTGGTTGTGCCAGAAATGCACCGCAAGATACGTGGCAACCAAGAGGCCACAATGCAAGTGTCATTAACCATCTGCAGTGGATTATCTTCCCTATGGCAGGCGTTGTTGGTGTTCTCGTTTTCGCTTTTGCCGCGTACACCTTCTGGAAGTTCAAAGACCGTGGTCAGCCAATTCCGTCACAAAGTCATGGAAAGCCAGTTGTTGAGATCATTCTCACGATCATTCCAGCACTCATCCTTACTGTGGTTGGTGTCTTCACATTCCGCGGAATCTTTGAACTTGCGAACACTGAAGATACGCAAATGGTTATTAACGTCACTGGTCAACAGTGGTGGTGGGAATATGACTATCCGGCGCAAGCTGACCAGGGCATTACACAACCGATTATTACGTCAGGCCAACTGGTTATCCCAGTCGGTACAAAAATCTTGTTGCGCGAAACAAGTCGCGACGTTATTCACTCGTACTGGATTCCAGCATTGAATGGCAAGAAAGATGCAGTCCCGGGCCGTATTAACTTGTTGCGCCTTCAAGCAGATAAGCCTGGAATTTTCGCCGGTCAGTGCACTGAGTTCTGCGGTCTGTCTCACGCCAATATGCGTATGGAAGCCATTGCGCTTTCAAAGGAAGATTTTGCCAAGTGGGTAGCCAACCAACAGAAGGCGTACACGTCTCCTGCAGATGGATCACTTGCGAAGGAAGGCGAAGGCGTTTTCTTGAATCAGTGCATTCGTTGTCACCAAGTCAACGGTTTGAAGAAGGCTGATGGCACGCCTGCGCTTGCTGCACCAGATGAAAACGTGTATGCCGGTGCAGTTCCCAACCTTTCACACTTGATGTCACGCAACACTTTTGCTGGCGCAAAGTTTGACCTATTACGTAAGTCATGTCGCAGCGATGTATGGGATGCAAGTTCTGAAACCATTGGCGTGAAATATCTGGCCGGCGTATCTGAGTCCTGCTTGAATGCAACTGCTCTTCGTGCATGGTTGCGCAATGCACCAGCAATGAAGCCAATGTATTCAGACCCTAAAAAGTTGGGTCCTTCTGGTGGTAAATATCGTGGTATGCCAAACCTTGGTCTCACTGAAACAGACATCGACAAACTCGTCGCTTACCTACTGACACTGAAGTAAACGGAGAACACCATGTCCACCAATGAATTAACTCTTACACCATCTCAGTCGCCGGGTTTGGTTAAGAGCCCATTATCAATCTCACCGTCTCGGTCGCTCGGTGCTGTACGCCGTCCGGTCAATACAACTGGGTGGCGTGAATGGCTCTTTACTGTTGACCATAAGAAAATCGGAATTATGTATGGCTGTGTCGCTTTTACGTTCTTCATCGTCGGTGGTGTCGAGGCTTTGTTTATCCGTTTGCAGTTAGCACTTCCTGACGGCCGCGTTCTCAGCGCTGACAAGTACAACCAGATGTTCACCATGCATGCAACAACAATGATTTTCCTCTTTGCTATGCCCATGGCTGCTGCGTTTGCAAACTATTTCTTGCCTCTGCAAATCGGTGCTCGCGACGTTGCTTTCCCGCGTCTGAACGCATTGTCATTCTGGTTGTTTGTCAGTGGCGGACTTATCTTGAATGCGTCATGGTTCTTAGGTGGAGCAGCTGATGGCGGCTGGTTCATGTATGCACCAAACTCTGGGCCGGTGTTCTCACCAAGTAATGGTGTTGACTTCTGGGTTCTCGGTTTGCAGATTGCAGGTATCGCTTCGCTTATCGGGTCTATCAACCTCATTGTCACTGTGCTCAACATGCGCGCACCTGGCATGACACTCATGAAGATGCCTGTGTTCACCTGGATGATTCTTGTGGTGCAGTTCCTTCTGGTGTTCTCACTTCCAGTAATCACCGTGGCTCTCGTGTTGTTGATGTTCCAGCGTTCGTATGGCGCCACGTTCTTTGATGTGTCGCAAGGTGCCGACCCACTTCTCTGGCAACACTTGTTCTGGATCTTTGGTCATCCGGAGGTGTACGTCTTGATTTTGCCGGGGTTCGGCATCATCTCTGAAGTCCTGCCAACATTCTCGCGTAAGCCACTCTTCGGCTATCCGTTTGTGGTGTTCTCGGGCGCATCGATCGGACTCGTCGGTTTCGGCGTATGGGCGCACCATATGTTCGCTTCTGGTCTTGGCCCAGTGTCTGTTGCAGTGTTCTCAATGGCAACGATGGCAATTGCTATTCCAACCGGCGTGAAAATCTTCAACTGGCTTCTCACAATGTGGGGCGGCAAAATTTGGTACACGGCCTCGATGAAGTTTGCTATCGGCCTCGTAATTCTTTTCACTATCGGTGGTTTGTCGGGCGTTACTCACGCAGTTGCTCCTTCTGACACGCAACAGACAGATACGTACTACATCGTTGCTCACTTCCATTACGTGTTGTTCGGCGGAATGGTGTTCGGACTGTTCTCTGGCTTCTATTACTGGTGGCCAAAAGTTTTTGGCAAGATGCTTAATGAAAAATTGGGCAGCTGGAACTTCTGGTTCATGGTGATTGGTATGAACCTCACGTTCGGGCCAATGCATATTCTTGGTCTACAAGGCCAGCCTCGCCGTATGTATATCTGGACCAAAGCTCGTGCCGGACAAGGCCTCTTTAACTTCGGTTTCTGGAACCTTGTGTCGTCAATCGGGTCATTCGTTCTTGCAGTCGGTATTTTGTTCTTCATCATCAACGTGATTAAGACCGCTCGTAACCCGGAACGCGCTCCGCTTGACCCGTGGGATGCACGTACATTGGAATGGCTTACAACCAGTCCTCCAAAGGTGCACAACTTTGATCGCATCCCAGTCGTACATCATCTCGATGAGTTCTTTCATCGCAAATATGTTGAAGACGAAACCACTCATGCCATGACTCAAGTAGCAACCGGCGAAGACCTCATGCGTGCTGAAGAAGCAGCTGCGGATACTGGCATTCATATGCCCGGACCTTCGTACTGGCCGTTGCTCCTTGCAATTGGTGTTGCGGTACTTGGCATGGGAATCATTTACGGAACTCCAATCATGGTTGTTGGAGCGCTTGTTGTTCTCTTCTCGTCATTTGGATGGGTTCTTGAACCCTCAGTACCCGAACCGATCGATTTTGATTCGCCGTCACATGACGGTCACACGAAGGAGATAGCTCCAGTTGGCTGATATCGCAACACACGACGCCGATCACGCAACTGATCACGGGCATCATTCCTCAACTGGCTTGTCAAACAACAAGCTGGCAATGTGGTTGTTCCTCGGATCAGAGTGCTTGCTCTTTGGTGGTCTTATCTCGACATACATGCTGTACCGCGGTCGCGTTCAGAACGGACCGCACTCGTCACAGATCTATGACATTCCTTTCACATCAGTCAGCAGTTTCGTTCTGTTGATGTCGTCGCTCACCATGGTGCTTGCAGTGTCATCGGCACAACGCAAGGACGACGCGAAGACGAATCTTTGGTTGGTCATAACTGCCCTACTTGGAGCAACCTTTATTGGTGGCCAGGTGTACGAGTTCACCACGTTTTATCGTGAAGGCCTCGGCTTCACCACAAGCCTCTTTGGTTCAAGTTTCTACGCACTCACTGGTTTTCACGGCGTTCACGTTTCTGTAGGTGTCATTATGTTGTTGTCCTTAATGGGCATCATCAAAAAGGGCAAGATCACGGGCGACAAGGCCGAGGTCGTGGAACTCATTGGTTTGTATTGGCACTTCGTTGACATCGTGTGGATCATCATCTTCACATTGGTGTACCTAATCCCATCCTGATTGAGAGCGCATCATGACAACAGTTACTGAAACACACGCAGACGCACACGAGCACGGAATGTCCGACGCTGGTTATATAAAGATTGCGATCATCTTGGCACTCATCACGGGGCTTGAGGTTTCTACGTACTACGTGAACTTTGGCCCGCTGTTCATGCCGGCATTGCTCACCATGATGATTGTCAAGTTCGTCATGGTTGTTTCGTATTTCATGCATCTCAAGTTTGATAGCAAGATTTTTAGTTTCCTTTTCTACGTTGGCCTTGGGCTTGCGATTTTCGTGTACTGCATGGCTCTCGCTACCTTCAAGTTCTTCATTGCGTAACTAGCGAGGCGGGTCGGCAATGCTGATCACTGGCATCGAACCCACACTCAATACTGATGCTTGGCGGTATCAGATGCACCCAGAAATCTGGGTATTAGTCATTGGTCTTATCGCTGCCTTTGTGTATGCAATTCGTGTGGTTGGCCCCAAAGTCGTTCCTAATGGGGAAGTTATTTCGCGGAAACAAGTCGGAACTTTTTCCCTCATGATTTTTCTGTTGTGGATTTCCACCGACTGGCCCATGCACGACATTGCAGAGGAATATCTGTACTCCATGCATATGTTGCAGCACACAATTCTTGCGTACATTGTTCCGCCGCTTGCCTTGCTTGCTACTCCTGAATGGCTGTTTCGACTACTGGTGGGCGAGGGCCGTGCGTATCGAGTGATTCGGTTTCTCACGCGACCTGTTATCGCAGCAGTTATTTACAACACAGTGGTAGTAGTAACTCATATTCCTGGTCTGGTCAATCGCAGCGCGGCAGGTGGGCCCTTACATTACGGCTTGCATGTCATTTTGGTAACAAGTGCTCTGATGTTGTGGACACCAATTTGCGGTCCTGCAAAAGAATGGCGGATGAGCTACGGCGCAATGATGGCGTATCTCTTCTGCGTTTCCTTGGTTCCATCAATTCCCGCTGGTTGGCTTACATTTGCAACAGGTCCGGTGTACAAGCACTACGACACTCCAGTTCGGGTGTGGGGATTATCACTCCTGAGTGATCAACAACTTGCTGGCGGCATCATGAAGCTTGGCGGTTCCACGTACTTGTGGGGAATCATTATCACCATTTTCTTCACGCGCTTTATGAAGGGCTTCTTTGGTAATCAGTCATATACCGCCAAAGAATCTTCCGACTCGTCTCAATGACGTTGGGTTAGCTCCAGCGGAAGCGTCGTGCAGCAATTGCTGGGGCAATGATTCCCCATGCTCCTAGTACTGCGCACGGCACAACTAGGCCAGCCTGGTCGCCGTTGAGAGTAGATCTCAGCAAATCAGCAAGCGCAGTTGACGGCAAGCCGCGAACAGCATTGCCAAGGAAATGAGGGAGTGAATCGCGAGGAATGACCATTCCGCCCAGCAAAAGCAGCACTAAGTACAACCCGTTTTGGGCGGCCAGATTTATCTCAGCGCGTAATTGACCAGCAAGGATGAGGCCGATTCCAGCAAAGGCTGACGTACCGAACAGGACCACCACAACCGCAAGTGGCCACGTGGAACCACCTGGTTTCCACCCGAGTGCGAGACCGAGTGTCAACAAGATAATTGCTTGAATCAATTGCACAGTAAACACAGACAAGATTTTTGCGATAACTAGTTCACTTCGTGTCAAAGGTGTTGCACCAAGTCGCTTCAGAACCAAATAGGAACGCTCAAACCCGGTGGCTATTCCGAGACTCACCATTGAAGATGACATGATCGCAATGGCCAGAATGCCGGGCGTTAGAAACTGAATAGGGTCCATGTCTGCACTTGGCAACACATCAACAGAGCCAAAAAAGCCAAGGAGTAGTACAGGGATAATCAGCGTCAGCAGAAGTTGCTCACCGTTACGTGCCAGCAGCATTAGTTCGGCACGAAGTTGAATGCGAATCCGCCTCATTTTATGCCTCGAGTCAATCGTCGGTACGTATCTTCCAACGACTCAGTACCCATATCGACTCCCAGTAACGGGTGAGAGTTATCAGCGAGCCATTGCGAAATTCGTGTCATCAGTTGTGGTGTTGGTTCTGAAGCCACTTCGTAGACACCATCTCCGATTGCCACAACTGGGCTATTGATAGATACCGCAAGTTCCGCAGGCACAAGGCCAACGGAAGATGTAAAGCGCAAATGTTTACGAGATGTCAGCAGCATCAGAATTTCACCGCTTGCGATGACTTTGCCAGAAGTGAACAACACAGCATGAGTTGCGACCTTTTCTGCTTCGGCCATGTCGTGTGATGCAAGGACAACTGTGGTGCCTCGCGCCGCTAAGTCACGAATAATGTCAGCGATGATGTCACGACCGTCAATGTCCACACCAGATGTCGGTTCGTCTAGAAAGATCACATCAGGATCTGCAGCTAACGCCAAAGCAAGCGATAGTCGTTGTTGCTCGCCGCCTGACAGTTTTCGCCATGTTCCAGTTGAACGGTTTGATAGCCCAACGCGTTCAATCAATTGCGACGCGTTCACGCCTTTGTTATGCAGTGCACAGAAATGAGACACCACATCACGAACACGCGCACTGGGGTACACGCCACCACCTTGCAGCATGACTCCCATGCGTTCAGTTAGTGCCCGATGGTCAGAGACAGGGTTAAGCCCAAGGACCCGCACAGAGCCAGATTTGGCGGTGCGAAAGCCCTCACAGACTTCGATGGTGCTGGTCTTGCCGGCCCCATTTGGTCCGAGGATTACCGTCACACTGCCCGATGGAGCCTCGAACGAGACTTTGTCGACTGCCACGAGGTCGCCATAGGAGACACTGAGATTCTCGACAACAACGGACACGTATCCACTTTACGAACCAAATGCCTCTCAGCACGAAAGGCGGGACAGGTAGCCTGAAATCCTGTGATTGATGTACGACTTCTGCGCACGAACCTTGATGGGGTGCGGTCTGCCTTGGCCCGCCGGGGAAAGCCAGACCTCCTAGTTCAGGTCGATGAAGCCGTTGCCTTGGATACTCGCGTTCGCGAGATTAGCTTCGAGCGTGACACTCTGCGAGCCGAAGTGAACGACCTCTCAAAGCAGGTGGGCGCTCTACGTCGCGACAAGAAGAACGACGAAGCAGAAGCCCTGATGGAGCGTAGCCGTGCTGGTGGAGACCGTGAGCGCGTTCTGCAGAACGAAATCGACACTGTGCAAGATGCACTGCAGCAAATCATGCTGCGCATTCCGAACTTGCCTCACCCTGATGCTCCTGATGGTGCAGGTGATCATGAGAACCCCATCGTGAAGGGCCCTATTAATTTGCCTGCCACGTTTGGTGAACATCAACGCGTTCCTCATTGGGAAACTGCAACGGCTCTTGGAATTCTTGATAATGAACGAGCCACAAAAATTGCTGGTGCAATGTTCACCATGCAGCGCGGACTTGGCGCAACGCTTGCTCGTGCACTGTGCCAGTTTGCATTAGACCAAAACGCTGATGCCTTCGAAGAAATCCGCCCACCAAGTTTTGTTACCACTGCAACTCTTACCGCTACTGGCCATTTGCCGAAGTTCGCGGATGATGCATACGCCATTGAACGCGATGACTTGTGGGCGATTCCTACAGCAGAAGTTCCACTCACGTCGCTTCATGCCGGTGAAGTCTTAGATGAAGCTGAACTACCAGTACGTCTTATGGCATATTCACCGTGTTATCGGCGTGAAGCCGGAAGTGCTGGTCGTGATACACGCGGCATGTTGCGTGCGCACGAGTTCGACAAAGTAGAAATTCTCGCCATTGCTCGCCCCGAAGATGCACCAGCATTGCTGACTGAATTAGTTGGTCGTGCAGAAGCATTGATGGCCGCTCTGGAATTGCCGTATCGAATTATTGAAATTTGTACAGGCGACATGGGTGGAAGTCATCACCGCAGTTTTGACATTGAGGTCTATGCACCTGGTTGTGATGCCTGGCTGGAAGTCAGCAGCGTGTCATGGTTCTCTGATTACCAAGCGCGCCGTGCAGATATTCGCTTCAAGCGCACTGGGCAAAAGGGCACAGAGATTGCCCACACATTGAATGGTTCTGCATTGGCAGTGCCTCGCGTATGGGCAGCTATTTGTGAAAACCATCGCCAACCAGACGGCAGCGTGCGCATCCCTGATGTGCTTCTTCCGTACATGCGCGGTGCCACACACATCACACCAAAGGCGTAATCATGGGCATCGCCGATCGCCGTATTCAATATGAAACAGCAGGACTTGATATTGATGACCTTCATGCTGATCCCATCACGCAGTTAAACGTGTGGTATCACCAAGCAGAAGAAGTTGGTGTAACTGAACCCAATGCAATGGTGTTATCAACGGTTGATGCAACAGGCAAGCCTGACTCTCGCGTGTTGCTAGCTCGCGGTATTGATGCACATGGCATCACATTTTTCTCAAATCGCACTAGCGCAAAGGGAATACAGATTGCTGGCGAATCACGAGGCGCGGGAACATTCGCATGGCTTGACCTGCACCGCCAAGTGCGTATTCAAGGAGTCATCTCTCAGGCGACTGATGCAGTAAGCGATGAGTATTTTGCATCGCGACCACGCGCTTCACAATTAGGCGCGTGGGCTTCTCCTCAGTCAACTGTTATTGGCAACAGAGAAGAACTTGATGACCTCATCGAAGAAGTAACTGAACGCTTCGAAGGCAATGATGTTCCTCGTCCACCACATTGGGGTGGATATGTCTTGTCGATTGACCAGATTGAATTCTGGCAAGGTAGACCAAGTCGCTTGCATGATCGTTTCCGTTACACACGCAATGGCGTGGTGTGGCGCGTTGAACGCCTCGCACCGTAACTGTTATTGCTTACCCATCTCTGAGCGATTTTCGATGTCGGGGTCCGGCCCTGGAACCTTGTCGAGCAGTTCCACTTCGATACGGTGCAATGTGCCAGTGAAGGGGAATGGTGCCTCGTAAGAAGTTCCCACTGGTGCGCCGTTGTTGCGACCAACATGCAAACCATTAAATGGCATCCATCCGCGAATAATCCGAGGAATATCTACTGAAGCAACTTCAACGCCATCAACAGACAATGTTCCACGCCCAGAAGCTCGTTCCACTTTTGTGAGTCTCCACGTGATTACGTGGTCTCCGGGAGTCAGAGATTGTGTGCCACGAACTTCATGTCGTTCTAGAGGGAAGTGATAGTGAAAACAGGGCTTTCCATCTTGAACAAACATCACGATGCCAGCCCAACGATCACCTTCTGACATCAACACACCTTCACAACCATCTGTCGGAACTGTGATGTGTGCTTCGATTGTGTAACTGGTGTTTGTGAGACGAGGCGCAGCATCGGATGGCACTCGCTCGAGACCTGGCCACAGAACAAATTTCTTACGAACAGGACGACGCAAGCGTGAGCCACTGCCGTCATCAACGGGGAGCACTTTGTACTTTGCGGCTTCTTCCCACCACAGCGCTTCAAGTTCTCGAAGTTTGTCGGGGTTCGCTGCTGCAAGATCATTCGTCTCAGAGAAGTCGTTATTGAGGTCGTATAACTCCCACACGTCTTGATCCATCGTGGTGCGAGGAAGGTGCAATGTCACAGCCTTCCAACCGTCAGCAACGATTCCTCGATGACCAAGCATTTCGAAGTGCTGCACCTTCTTCTTTGTTGGAGCCGAAGCGCCCGCAAATGTGTATGTCATCGGAGTCCCATGCAATGGCATTTGATCAACACCGTTCATTGCTTTTGGTAAACCAACTCCAATGACTTCCAACATTGTTGGTGATACATCACTTACATGGTGGAACTGATGGCGCAGTGTTCCGGCTTCTGACTTATCGAATCCTGCTGGCCAATGCATAACTAGAGGGTCACGAACACCACCACCGTGTGTATTTTGCTTGTAGAACTTGCACGGAGTGTTGCCGGCCATAGCCCAACCAAGCGGATAGTTGTTGAACCACTGTGTTTCGCCAATCTCATCGATCTTGTCAATGGATTGCTCAAGAGTCATTGGAGCACGTTCAAAGTAGCGACCTTGGTGCATAGTGCCGAAGTGGCTGCCTTCTTGTGATGCACCGTTGTCGCTCATCACAATAAAAATTGTGTTTGTGAGTTGACCGATTGTCTCGAGAGTGTCAATAACTCGGCCGATTTGTTGATCAGTATGCGTAAGCATCGCAGCATAGGCAGCTTGGAAGCGAACAAAGAGTCGCTTCTCGTCTGCATTGAGTTCGGTCCACGCCCGTACGCCTGGATTTCGTGGTGGCAACACTGTGTCTTGCGGAATTATGCCCATAGCTTTTTGACGAGCAATTCGTTCATCACGCGTTACATCCCATCCTTTTTCAAAAATGGGTACGTATTCATCGATCATTTCTTTCGGCACATGATGGGGTGAGTGTCCAGCTCCAAACGCCATGTATAAGAAGAACGGCTTTTCTGGTGCCAAACTCTTCTGCGATGTGATCATCGACAAGGCACGGTTCGTAATGTCAATTGAGAGGTGATAATTCGGATCATCAGGAGTAGCGACATGATGGTTGTCTTCAGTGAGAAATGGTTCCCATTGGTTCATTGCGCCATCCATGAAGCCGTAGAAACGATCAAAACCCCGTTGTGTTGGCCACTGATCAAACGGACCAGTCGGGCCCGTGTGGTGCATGGGGGTGAGGTGCCACTTTCCTACGGCGAATGAGTTGTACCCGACACCACGGAGAATTTCTGGCATCATCGCCGCATCCTTCGTTATTCTTCCTCGATATCCGGGGTAGCCCATGTCGTAGTTTGCAAGAGTTCCCATACCTACCGCGTGGTGATTACGACCTGTTAGCAATGCCGCACGTGTAGGTGAGCACAGTGATGTCGTGTGGAAGTTGGTGTAGCGCAAACCGCCAGCAGCTAGGCGATCAATATTTGGTGTTGCTATTTCTGATCCGTAACAACCAAAGTCGGAGTAGCCCACATCGTCGAAAACGCAATACACAATGTTCGGTGAGCCTGGGGGAGCAACAATGTCTCCGTCCCAGGAAGGTGTCGATTCTGCCATCGTGCGTCCGATTTTTTGCTCAGCCATACGGCCCCCTTTAGCTCTCAACGAAACTTAGTGGAGCACGGGCGTTTCTGAATTAGCCAGCCCAGGTGGTGGCGCAGTCCACCAAGGCGTCAATCAGGCTTTCAGTGTGCGGTGTTAAGCCAGGGCCTTCCCAGTCCCACCACAGCGGACTAGAACCGCGCACTCGGGGCGGTAGTTCCAGTTGTACGCCGGCATGTTCCACCACGTTGACTGGGTTGTCTTGATGCATGCCGCGAAGGTTGTTCGGAATGTCATCGATGTCGTCAAGGATTGTGTACGCCGGAAGATGTGTACGAAGCAAGCCGCCGAGGTGAGTAGCAAGTCTGCGGTTGCGACCACCAAGTAGTAGCGAGGTAAAGAACCCAGCACGACCAAAACCGTGCACGGTAATCACAATGTTCACATGTGACAGAAAAGAAGCGAGTACAGGTGATTGGTCAGCTGTCACTGTGTGTGATGGAAGATGCCATTCCAGATTGTCTGGTAACTGAATCCCGTAATACGAGGCACCAGCACGTTCTGCTGCACGTGATGCAATGGTGTCTGTCATTTCTTCAAGCGCGCCGCCATGAAACGCCATAAAGCCGAAATTGGATCGCAATGTCGACTCTTCAGTGACGTTGTCGTATTCAAGTAGTTCAGACAGATTCATGATTACTTACTTTGCAGTGAAGAACGGCGGATAACTAATCCGGCAGTTGCGATGATGACGCAGAAAACAATAACTAATGGGTACACACCAGTATCTTGCAAAAACTGCACAACTTTTGTTTGGAAATTTTCGACGCGAGACGTCACGCCATCTGATCCGCGATCAGTAATTGCACCCAACCAATACCACGACAGATATAGCCCAGTTAATACAACAAACACTGCAGAGACTTTGTCAAACCACTTGAAACTCTTCTTGATTGTTGAAACAAGGCCAACGCGGGCAAATGCCAAAGCAACGGTTAGTGACGTCACTAGTAGTCCCATGCCAAGCCCGTAGAGGGCAATGCTGATAACTCCGGAGACAAAACCATTCCTGTTAATGGAACCGAGAATGACTGAGATCAAGAGACCGATTGTGCAGCCGATAGAGGCAATGGCGTACACAATGCCGAACAAGAACATGTTCCATGTAGTGCGTTTGCGTTGTACAGAAACATCTGGCTGTGCGATAGGAAGTTTCCACCCGAACAACATTGCGATACCCATAGCTACGAGACCGACACCGATCACCAGCGCAGCATATTTTGCGTTGTCACGGATCACAGTTGTAAATGCGCGCGAAATGATTCCGACAACAAGGAACAAACTAATAAAACCTGATGACACTGCGATGCCAACGCTTAGTCCACGCCGCAATGTTGCTGTCTTGTGTTCTCCATCACGGTTCAGTTCAGTACCGAGGTAATACACAAGGTATGTAGGCAACAGCACAAAGCCACACGGGTTCACTGCCGCCATTACTCCAAGAAGGAAGCTGTATGCGAAGTTTCCCTCAAGTGCAATCATGGCGAGACTTTCAAATCCTTCGTGAGAATCGAATCGATTTCAGCCGCAGTGATTTCACCGGCTCGTCTAGCAACGATGGTGCCAGAACTATCAAGGAAGAATGTGGCAGGAAAGGTGACAACGCCCGCTTCCGCAAGTTGTGTTCCATCGTCAATAAACGTTGGGTACGTGATGTTGTACTTCTTCAAGAATTTGGTGGCCACTTCGCGGGAGTCATTGGGGTTAATGCCAATGAAGTCAACGGTGGCTGCATATTTTGTGCTTGAAGCAGACAGTGCCGGCATTTCTCGTTTGCACGGCTCGCACGTTGAGAACCAGAAGTTCACCACCATCGGTTTGCCAGCAGGAGTAATAGTTCCTTTGTCGCCGGTGGCATTATCTACCAACTCAACGAATGAGAATTTCTTGCCTGTGTTGCTGGCGTTTGTACCGATGGTGGGTGGCTGCGTAGTTATGGGTTGATTGAGATTGACGTCAACGTTGTTGGTGGGCCGACTAAGAGCCCACCCACCAACAACGCTGACAAGTAGTACAAGGAAGGGAACCAGAAATCGTGCGGTACGGCGGTTCCACTTCATGTACTCAGGCTACGAGGTGACGTGGAATTGGTACCTCTTCGATGACAAGCGCTGGTCTGATTTTGGTGGCAGGGCGTCCACGAGGACGCCGGACGCCCACGATTCTGCCCATCTCTAGCTGTTCGCCTCCCCAGACTCCCCAAGGCTCTTCACGCTCGAGAGCGCCAGAGAGACAGACTTCTTGTCCTGAACACTTTGAGCAGATTGCTTTCGCGCGCTGCACGTCGACCCACTCGTCAGAAAAGAAGAGGTAGCTCAAGGTGCCGTTGCCGTCTGCGCAACGCTTGGCGGACAGGATGAGGGGCTGCTCTGTAAGCGTTGTGCCTCCCATGTCGGTATTGATTGATGTGTACATGTTCTCTGTTCCTTTCGATTGGGTTGAGATCTTTGGTATGTGGGTGGATAAAACAAAAAGGCCGCTCGGGATAATTTCCCGGCGGCCACGTAAGTGTGTGTTGTGATCTTGAGTTAGATCAGAAACCCACGGGGCTGCCGGGTGCGACGCTTATTGGCGTGATTCGCTGCCGGTGACGACCACATGGCATATGCGTGATCGACCACTGTTGACGCATAGGTAAACGCCACGGCTGTTGCCGTGGTACCCATAGTTGCGGTGGTCAGGTTGTTACGCATGAGGTGACCATCAAACCACCTGATATGCCCAGAGTCAACTGATTTAATGAAATCCAGTACCCATAAGGGTTTGCCCTGAGCGGGGCGATGTGAGAATGAGACTATTCGCTCAAATTTTGAGCAAGTGAATGATGTCTTAGAGGTGCGAGATACTGAGCATGATTTGCACTTGAAGTGCAACCAGTGCCAATCCGCACGCCATACCTACTGAGATAGCGATATTGAAACGCTTCTCAAGCATTCCAATTCGTTTATCAATGAATTCAATGTCGCGGGTGCGGGCGACGTCTGACCAGCCTGATGGAGGCAGGTGTTCCATAAGTGAGTTTGCCACGTCATCTCCTAGCTGTTGTCGCAGTCCGATCTGCATATCGAATCGTTGTGCTTCGCTAATACTCATAGTAAGTCCCTTTTTATGGTGTTGTACAGATATGTGTGCATTTGTTGGAAGTAATTGGAAGCGTCTGGGCCAATAGTGAGCAGATATTGTGACGTTGATGTCGTTTCGTGATGCTGCACTGAGCTTTCAGATGATTGAAGGCCCCGGAACTGGGCGGCAATTCACTGCCAGACGTCGAGTTCGTCTGGGGGATGCCACACCGAATGGCCGTTTACGTCTTGATGCAGTGGCGCGGTACCTGCAAGATGTCGCAAACGACGACACGCGCGATGCGGATTGGAGTGACCCGCATTGGTGGGTAGTACGTCGCACCGTTATTGATGTGCATCAGTTTCCGGAATACATGCAAGAGATTGATCTCACCACGTGGTGCGGTGGAATCGGTTCGCATTGGGCAGAACGGCGTACACGCATTAGTGCTGTTGATGGCACGCCATTGATTGACGCAGCGTCGTTATGGGTTCATGTTGATGAGTCGACAATGCAACCAAGCAAAGTACCAGCTGACGTTGTTGAAATCTTGGGTGCATCTGCAGGTGGTCGTGATGTGAATGCACGTCTCTTGCTGCGCGACAAGTTGTTTGATGAATCAAATATTGAAACGAGACCATGGCCTTTACGTTTTGCAGACTTTGATGCTGTGGGTCACATGAACAATGCCGCGTACTGGGTAATTGTTGAAGAGTTTCTTGCATCACATCGTGATGTTCGCGCTCCACTGCGCACAATCGTGGAACATGTGGTGCAGGTGGAACCTGGTCAGGAACCAGCTCGACATGTTGCTTCTGGTCGAGATGACCTTGAGTTACAGCTGCGCGTTGGTAGCACTATGCATGCTGCAATGTGGTGCGGGCTTAACCCTTAAGCACGTATTCGTACGCGCCGTCTTTGTCGCGTCGTTCAAAATCTCCGAGAATACGTAGGTGTTCAAGGTGCGCAAACGCTTCGCTGTCTGCCATTGCGCCTTGCGCACGCGGCGAGAACAAGTGCGTGGAAAACTCCATCACAGTTGCCGGACGACTGAGATCTGCGCTGGTATCGCGGAGTTTTTGCAAACGCTCAACGTGGTGATCTTTGATGGCTTGCACTCTGTCGCCTACATTTTCAAACGGGGTTCCGTGTGCTGGTAATGCAATATTGATTTGGTTTGCAAAGTGACCAATTTTGTCGAGTGAGTCAAAGAACAAAGTCAGTGGGTCGCCGTGTGCAGTTAGCCCACTGATGTGTGGAGTAATGGTGGGCAACACATGGTCGCCACTGAGAAGAGTGCCTGTTTCTTGGTCAAATAGGCACAAATGGTCGTGCGTGTGACCAGGTGTGTGCACTGCAACCCATTCGCGCCGAGCGAACTTCATGCGATCTGATTCATTAAGTCGCACTGACGGCTGTGGAACCTTCATCAGTTTCGGAAACCTGCGCGCAACGCTCATGCGCGCTTTGCGTTGCCATGGCATATCCATTGCTGGTCCACCCCATGGTGGAGCATCGAATGGGCTGCGCATCATGAGTGCCATTTCTTCAGCATCGACATCAGGTGGTTCTGCCGGGTCATAGAAGGTGCGGAATAAACGGTGGGTGATGATGTCTGCACCTGATTCATTGCGCAAACGTGCTGCACCGCCGTAGTGGTCTGGATGACTATGAGTAACGATGATTGAATGCACGCGTTTCAAGGGCACACCGATTGTTGCCAACCGATCTGTGAGCGCAGTCCATGATTCTTTTGTGGGAAGACCAGGGTCAACTACAGCAACACCACGTTCGTCTTCAAGGACGTACATGTTTACGTGGCCAAGACCAGTGATATTTGCAGGCAACTGTGTACGCAAAATTCCTGGTGCGACTTCGACAATCTCGTCTGTCGCTTGAAGTTGTTCAGACTTCAGCGGACGAGGAGTGTCTGTACTCATTTACTTGGCTTCTTCACTTCGGCAGGGTCACGAAAAATTAAGCTGCGGTAGTAACGCATTTCTTGAACACTGTCACGAATGTCATCCATGGCGCGATGGTTTTGACCGGCGCTTGTTTCACGACCATATGCAATGTTCGGATACCAACGCTTCACAAGTTCCTTCACTGTTGAAACATCAACGCAGCGGTAGTGCAGCCAGTGTTCAATTTCTGGCATGTATTTCTCAAGGAAACTTCTGTCAGTACGAATGGAGTTTCCACATAATGGAATTTTTCCCGCTTCAGGACTGTGTTCCTTGATGAAGTCGAGAGTCTGCTGCATGGCGTCGTCATGGCTGATTGTTGAGGTCTTGATGAGCTCTAGCAAGCCTGATGTGGTGTGCATCTGAGTGACAAAATCACCCATTGAAGCCATGGCCTCTTCAGGCTGGAAGATCACAAGGTTTGGGCCTTCGGCGATGATGTTGAGTTCGTCGTCTGTGACGAGGGTGGCAATTTCCACAATCACATCGGTCTCAGGATTGAGGCCTGTCATTTCGAGGTCCATCCAAATCAGCACTTCCCCAATCTAATTGGCATTGCTTGATTGCGCCTATAGCGGAGGTGGGCAATAGCGTGGAGATGTGCCGAACATTCACATCAAGCGCCTCGATACAGATCTCCCGTTGCCCCAGTTGGCACATGTGGGAGATGCTGGCCTTGATATCTATTCGGCAATTGATGTGGTGTTAGCGCCCAATGGTGGACGTGCGTTGGTTCCAGCAGGCATCGCTATTTCCATTCCGCTCGGATACGCGGGCTTTGTTCTACCCCGTAGTGGGCTTGCTCTGAATTACGGCATCAGTCTGGTGAATACTCCAGGGCTTATTGATTCGCACTATCGCGGCGAAATCAAAGTGGTGATGTTGAACACTGATCAGAATCGTCCGTACCACGTGTCACGCGGCGACCGCATTGCACAACTAGTGATTCAACGCGTCGAAGAAGTGACATGGACTGAAGTTGAAAAGTTAGACGACAACGACCGCGGTGGCGGTTTTGGCCATTCAGGCCGTTAATTAATTCTTCGGAAGCCGAATTGACAGTGCGCCGCTTTCAGTAAGCGCTGCAACTTCTTCTGCACTGACTCCTAAGAGTCGTTGCAGCACTTCTGCGTTGTCTTCGCCGCGAAACTTCGGAACGCCTTGTGTTGACACGTCAGCGCCAGAAAATTGCCATGGTGCATTCGGAATACGAAAGGTTCCGCCAGAGCGATCATCAATAGAAATGATCGCATTGCGGTCGTGTGCCCATTCGGTGTCTGCAAGATCTGTCATCTTGCGCAACACACCCATTGCAAGACCAGCTTCTGCAAACGTGTCTTCAATCTCTTCCGCAGTTTCTACGGTGAGTGCCCAATCACGAACAACTTGTTGAAGTTCTGAAAGGCTCGCAAGGCGCTTAGCAACAGTGTCAAATCGAGGGTCAGTCAACATGTCAGGACAGTTCATTGCTTTTACGAACAAATCAAACGTTCCACGTTCTGCGGGATGTCCGCTAACTACAACCAGGGTTCCGTTACCGGTAGTGAGAATGGGGTAATCACCTGGTTGGAATGAACGAATGATGTCGTCTGCAACGTCACCTTCGTACAATTGATTTTGTGTGTGTTCGTTGACGTACAACATTGTTTGCGCCATTGATACATCCACATGTTGACCAACACCTGAGTGTTCGCGTTGAAATAGTGCTGCAAGAATTCCAGCAGCAGCTTCCATGCCGGTGTAAACGTCGGCATGACTGTGTGGATCATTCGACAATTCACCGTTACGTGCATCTGCTTGAATACCAGTAAGTCCAGTTTCGGCGTTAATCACCGTTGCGTATGCACGACGATGAGCCCATGGGCCAGTTGTGCCGTACCCGGTAATAGAGGCGTAGATAAGGCGCGGATTAATTTTCGACAACTCGTCGAACCCAAGTCCTAGCGAATCCATAACGCCGCCGCGATAGTTCTCGATTAACACGTCGCTTTGTGCAACCAGGCGCTTTACAAGTTCTACTGCCTCGGGCTTTTTTAAGTTCATCGACATATTGAGCTTGCCGATGTTTTGCTGTGCAAAGTACGTGGACATAGAGCCCACACGCGGAAAGGCAAAACGAGTGAGGTCGCCCTCAGGGGGTTCAATCTTGATGACTTCAGCGCCAAGGTCTGACAACATGCGTGCGCAATGCGGGCCAGATAAGACGCGTGTGAAATCAAGAACCCGTACCCCATCGAGTGGGCGAACTCCTGATGATTGTGATGTGAGGTGCGCCTTCATGATGTCCTTGACCGTATCTAACACCTACAGTGAACAACATGGTCGACGATTTTGCCCGTGAAGTAGAAGCCTTTTTCGAGTCACTTCCCGCAGTCATGACTACTGCCGGGCCAGGTGCGCTGAGCAGAGTGCGGGCATTGCGCGGAGCGATGGCGAAAGCGCGACTCGTGGGTTTCGGAATTCCTGAGGAATACGGCGGCCGAACAGACATTGAAAATGCTTCGTACCGAATACAAGAGATAGCGCGTGGACGAATGCCAAAAGAAGAAGGAATGTTGGGCATTGGTCTGAACATGGCAGTTCCCATCATTTTGCAATATGGCACGGAGGAACAAAAGAAACGTTTTATTCCACCCACCTTGAATGCACAAGAAGTGTGGTGCCAGTTGTATTCAGAACCTGAAGCGGGCAGTGATCTAGCAAGTTTGCGCACCACCGCAGTTCTTGATGGTGATGAATGGGTTGTGAACGGGCAGAAGGTGTGGACGTCAGGTGCCCAGAATTCACAGATGGGAGTGTTGCTTGCACGCACAGGTGAGGAGCCACGTAACCGGGGAATCTCGATGCTGCTGATCCCGATGAATCAGCCCGGTGTTGAAGTGCGTCCTTTGCGCCAAATTACGGGTGAAGCAGAATTCAATGAAGTGTTCTTTACTGATGCACGCGTACCGCGCGATTGGGTGATTGGTGAAGTTAATGATGGGTGGCGCGCTGCAACGGGTCTTCTTGCTCATGAGCGCAGTTCGTTAGGCAAAGTTGGAGCAGATGCAAAACGAGAAGCAAATGCGTCTGCTGCCGTTCCATTTCACTATCTCCTAGATATCGCAATTAGCACAGGGCACAACACCAACTTCAACACACGACAAGAATTAATGTCCGCCTACATTGGTGAAAAAGTTATGTCATGGACAGGACAACGAAAGGTCCACCCCAGCATTGGCAAACTGTGGCGTACGAAGCAGGCACGGTATGTTGCTGCAGTTGGTGCACGCATGGCAATGAGTGGAGCTGCGGCACATGAAATAGGCGACAAAGACGGCGAATTTTGGATGTACCACATTTTGAACGCACCACGCATGTCGCTTGGTGGCGGCACTGATGAAATTCAGAAAAACACTATTGGCGAAAGAGCGTTAGGCCTTCCGCGCGAACCGTCCTAGTTTTTATCGTCCGTCGAAGTTTGGTGTGCGCTTTTCAACAAATGCAGCCGCTGCTTCACGGTGATCAGCAGTTGACATAGTGCGAGACATTGCCACGGCCTCAGCGTCGAGTGCTGCTTCTATTGTGACAACGCCAGAGCGGTTGATGTTTTCCTTCATGTAGCGCAATGCAATAGGTGCACGTTGCGCAAGGCTTTGACAATACGCCATAGCGTCGTCAGTAAAAGTTGCATCTGGGAACACTTCGCTCACCATGCCTAATGCAAGAGCATCACGTGCAGTGAGACGAGGTGACGTGAACATCAGCTCTTTTGCTTTTGCTTCACCAACAACACGTGGCAAAAACCATGACATACCAAAGTCACCGCTTGCGCCAACATTTGCAAATGCAGTAACAAATAGTGCCCGTTCCGCGGCAACCCGTAAATCAGTAGACAATGCAATAGACAAACCAGCGCCAGCTGCTGCACCAGGAATTGCTGCGACCACAGGCTGAGGCAATTTGCGCATCGCGCCGCTGACGGCTGCCTGAATGTAACGAAGGCGTGCAATGCCATCTTCAAGTGATGCTTTTTGCCCGCCACCTGAGTTGTTTGCGTGCATGCCCTTGACGTCACCGCCTGAACAGAAGGCCACACCTTCACCGGTGAGCATGAGAACACGAATATCTGAATTCGCAGCGATGAGTGGCAGAGCTCTACCGAATCCGGCGTACATCTCATCTGACAATGCGTTGCGAGCTTCTGGTCGGTTAAACGACAGCACAGCAACATGGCCTTCGATGCGGCCGAGTAGGTGATCTGTTCCTGTTTCTAATGTGCTCATGTTCTTCTCCTGCTTATCTTTCGTGGTTCAGCCTGCCACGAGCACGCATGTCAATCCTCATCGGGGCTCTGCCTATTATGTATGCATGACCACAGTAGAAAATACCCGCGGGAACCCGTTTCTAGAGGGGAACCTGGCCCCTGTCACCGAAGAAGTAACAGCCTTTGATTTGGAAATTACTGGAACTATTCCACCGGAATTAGACGGCCGGTACTTGCGTAACGGGCCGAACCCATTGGGTTACGTGAACGCAGAAAAATACCATTGGTTTACGGGGCATGGCATGGTGCACGGCATTCGTCTTCGTGACGGCAAAGCAGAGTGGTATCGCAACCGTTGGGTTCGTAATAACGATGTTGCTGAGTTACTTGGCGAGGCACACCCACCATCTGATTGGCCAGCAGATCACGGCCAGTTCGCTGCAAACACAAATGTCATCGGACATGCTGGGAAAACATTCGCAATTGTCGAAGCTGGTTCGCCGCCAATCGAAATGTCATACGAACTTGACACAGTGCGAGTATCAAACCTTGAAGGCACATTGCCACACGCTTATTCTGCTCACCCGAAGCGTGACCCACTGACAGGCGAACTTCATGTGATGACGTATTACTGGGGTTGGGGAAATCAAGTGCAGTACTTGGTCGTTGGCACTGATGGTCGCGTGCGTCGTCATGTTGATATTCCAACCACTGGCGGACCAATGATTCACGACATTGCGTTCACACAGAAATATATTTTGGTGTTCGACCTACCGACAATCTTCAACCTTGAAGCTGCAATGTCTGGTGCTGGCCTTCCATACCTGTGGGATCACGAATACGACGCACGCATCGGACTGTTGCCTCGCGAAGGAAATGCTGAAGATGTGAAGTGGTTCAGTATCGATCCGTGCTATTTCTTTCACCCAATGAACGCATACGACGATGGTGATTCAGTGGTGCTTGTCGCCGCTCGACATCAAAAAATGTTTGATCGCGAACGTCGCGGCCCAAGTGAAGGACCTCCGACTCTTGATAGATGGCGCATTAACACCGTTACGGGCAAAGTAAAACAAGAACGCATCGATGACCGCCCACAAGAATTCCCACGCATCAATGAATCATTCATTGGCCTTCCAAACAAGTACGGCTACACAGCAGGCGTTGGCAAGCACTTCGCCCAAGACACGTTGATTAAAGTCGATCTAGAGTCGCATCGCATAGAAGCCAGAACAGACACTGCTCGATACGGATACGGCGAACCAGTGTTCATTCCGCGTGACGGTGCAACTGCAGAAGACGATGGTTGGATCATGGCATTACGTCTTGACACAGAGACTCAGACATCTGACCTTGCGCTGTTTGATGCAACCGCAATAACTGCTGACCCGGTAGCCGTTGTGCATTTACCGGCGCGTGTACCGAATGGGTTCCACGGAAACTGGATTCCAGGGGCGCAATAAGCGCCTACGAATAGCGCGGTGATGAGCCTTTGAGAAGGCGAGTCATCATGGTGAGTTCTGCAACAACCGGACCTTCAGGGTCAATTGATGGCCGTGCCTGAGTGCGATACCACAGGACTTCAGTTTTCGGCGTTTCACTGACATCGATGACTTCGCCGGTTATGACATATTCATGATCAAGCATCAACGGTCCTGAAAGATTACGAATCTCAATTGCACCGTAAAGGCCAACGAAGTCACCACATGATGCAGCAATAGAGTCGGTGACTCCGGCAACCATTAATTGACACGTGGTAAGTGGCGAACTAACTCCGCCGCCCCATGGTGATGATGTGCCGTACCAATCCATTGGTGCTGTCATGGTGTTTGCATTCATTCGAGCGTGTTGATTAGTTGCCCATGGTGAACGCACTTGAATATCTAATGCCTGACCAATACGAACATCACACAACATACGTAATTGCGATGGGTCAACACTGCGACGATCACGTGCATACAACGCTGATGGCCCAGCGGTGCCTATTCCGGCGTTACCTTCTGCAACCACGACGCCTTCAGGAGTATTGACACCTGCTGTACGTACATCACCTTCGCCATCAAGCCACGCTTCAATGGGCTCTTGGTCTGCTGTTGCTTGTTGGAAGTACATGCTGAGCCAACCATTTTCGAACCACTGTTTGCCGAAACCGTCAACAAGTATCTGGCCGAACTGTTCGAGGTGAATATCGCCGGCAACTGTTCCTGCGCGAAACCCAAGGTCTGTTGCAGTTGCATCATCATGAATGCTGCCTTTGGAATCAATCGACAAGTTGCGTGGGTTGCGATTGCCAGTCGTGATACGAGTCATTGTTAATTCCTTGGGATGTCTTTGAATGCAGTATTCGGATCAAGCGACATGTCTTTTGGCAGTCCTAATGCTCGCTCACCAATAATGTTGTGCTGCACTTCGTCACTGCCACCTGCAATGGATGCTGACGGCATGGAGAGAAAAAAATGTTGCACGGTGCCTTCGGCAGGAAGGTCTTGGCCCACCAACATTCCTTCTGCACCTAACAGTTCAACTCCGAGGTCTCGAGATACCTTTAGCCCGTTGGTCCAATGCAGTTTCATTGTGGAAGCAACTGCACCAGTTTCTTTCCCGGACTTTGCCGCTGCTGACATGCGAAGGCGGGTGTAGTCAGCAATCTGTTCGTTTATATATAACGAGACCATGCGATTGCGTTGCGATGGAGTCAAGGTTCGTGTTTTTGCAATTTCTAAAAGCGTGCTGAACACGCCACCGTATTCATCGGGGTGAGAACGAGCTTTCTTCGATTTTGCTACCAGTTCACCAACGGGGCGATTGAGCAAACCTGCTTGAGTGCCGGCCGATACGTGAATCCCACCACCGGCACCCTCAGAAAGGCCACTGCGTTCAAACCCCAATGTTGCTGTGGTGATTGCCCAACCATTGTTCACGCCAGACACTCTGTCTGTATCGCTGACTCGAGCATCAGTAAAAAACACTTCATTGAAATGTGCCATTCCGTTCATTTGCTTGATGGGGCGAATCTCAACGCCAGGTTGTTCAAGATCAATGATGAAGTAGGTGAGGCCTTTGTGTTTCGGTTGGTCAATATCTGTACGTGCTACCAACATGCCTCGTGTGGAATCCAGTGCGCCTGATGTCCACACTTTTTGCCCGTTGATAACCCACTCATCACCATCACGTTCTGCACGACATGATGCACTGGCGAGGTCAGAGCCTGCACCAGGTTCGCTAAACAATTGACACCAGCCTTCAACACCTGTTGCCAAAGCCGGCATCCAACGTTGTTGTTGTTCAGGAGTTCCGTAGGTCATGGTGACAGGAGCACCCATGAGAACACCGAGACCTGTTGGCGCACCAATGACATCTGCATCAGAAAATGCTTTCAGAATTGCTGACTGATCGCTTTGACTTGCATTGCGACCAAACCATTCTGTGGGCCAACGTGGAAATGACATGCGCGCATCGTTCATGCGTGCCCACCATTCACGAAGAGTGATTTCCTCATCCCAGTTAGCTGTGATCCAGTCTCTAGTTTCTTGGTACATCAGCTGAGGGGAACACCCAAGTGGCGCAATGCCAATGACGAATACACGGCAATTCCGCGACGCATCTGTGTCTCTTCATATATCGCGCGGTTGCTGTGGTTGGGAGCAGCTTTCATAATGTCCATACCCTCTGGCATGAGCCCTAGAAACATCATGGCGCCAGGAACACGGTTCAACACGTAACTGAAATCTTCAGCACCCATGACCGGGTGATCCATGATGCGCACATTGCGACTACCCGATACTGCGGTCGCAACATCAGCAGCGAAAGATGCTTTGTCCTCGTTGTTCACAGTGACGTCGTACCCAATGTGTAAATCAACTTCAACTTCCAAACCATGTGCAGCAACGATGCCCTCTGCAACGCGACGAATACCATCGTGAAGTAGTGAACGTGTGCGCTCGCTAACGGCGCGAATAGTGCCG
>JBAXUC010000060.1:0-8811 GCA_037129855.1 Actinomycetota bacterium
TCTTGCGCTTTGCAGGAGCCTTCTTGGCTGCTGCTTTCTTCTTACGTGCAGGAGCTTTCTTAGCTGCTGCTTTCTTCTTGCGTGCAGGAGCTTTTTTAGCTGCTGCTTTTTTCTTTGCTGCCACTTGAGTTTCCTCTCGTTGTGTAAGTGGTTACTTACGGTTTGGGTTCAGCTGAGCTTTTAATGTAGAGCTCGCTGTGAATTTCATCGCGGTTGAGGCGGGGACTGTTACTGCTGCACCCGTTTGTGGGTTACGGCCAGTCCTCTCCTTGCGATCGGTGGTGCTGAACGAGCCGAAGCCCGGCCATGCCACTTTTTCGCCCTTCTTAGTAGAAGCAACAATTAGGTCGAAGAACGCTGCAAGTGTGCGCTCGGCGTCTGCCTTTGAGCACTCTGCTGCCTTCGATACCTCTTCGATGAGTTCTGCTTTTGTCATTGTGTATTCCTCCCCGGAATCGGAGTTGTCAAACAATTTGAACTGCTTTGATCACAAAAAGCAAGCATTCGACTTGTTGCAAATGCAACTATCTGGTTTTTGAACGTTCTGACGATGTACAAGCAAAAGCATTTTTACTGTTCTCATTGGTTGATTCAATCTTGCGTTACTGCTGCGTCTGCGCAATTTGGTCTCACACTATTTGTTGTGAGAATCAGAAGAGATTGACAAGCATTTTCTCGCTAACCCGTATGTGGTAAGGCTTTGCAGGCTTCGCAATACCATTTTTGATCTGTGACTTTCTGTGATTTTTCGCACGTCACTGTCATTGCGACTCAATGTGTTGTTTGCAATTGCACTGATCACAATTGCAATTCGTACTCATCACGAAGTTCAAAATATGAGAAATCTGACACTGAAAAAATATTTAAAAAAATTCTGAAAGATGACAAAATTGCTGGATCACAGCTCTGACGAACACAGTTTTTTCATTTCCTGCACACGTGAAGAGACAAAGAAGTTACGTCGACATGAATACTTTGTTCACGACCTCGAGCATCCACCACTTGGACGAATCGGTGGTGTCAAGATGAGATATCGATCGTGTTGCGGAGCAGATCGGTGCCGACATGGAGTCACCAGATGACACCATGACGAGCACTTCGGAGTATCCAATTGGCGTGCGTACTCGCATAGTTCTCGATACTTCTGTTCTGGTCGCTGACCCTGGTTGTCTTCATTCCTTCCCTGGTTGCGATGTAGTTATTCCCCTCACCGTGGTGGAAGAACTTGATGGCTTGAAGAGCCGTGCAGATGATGTGGGCCGTGCAGCACGAACTGCACTGCGCACTATTGAAGATTTGCGTCGTAGAGCCGGCGGGTCCATTCACCTTCCCGTTCCTTTGAATCAAGAACCAGGCGGAGCAACAGTTCATATCGAAGTCAACGGAATTCAGCGGCATTTGTTAATTGAGAACGGACTGAACCCAGAGATTCCAGACAATCGCATTATTGGGGCAGCTCTCGGACAATCATTGAAAGCCCCAACGCAAATCATTTCGAACGATGCCGGCTTACGCATTAAGGCCGCTCATCTTGGCCTGGTCGCAGCGGAACATCAACCTGTAGGCAGATCTGCTCATACTCGTCCAATGGGTTGGTTCACACTCGAAGTGTCGTCAGCGGTTGTCGATGCGCTATACGAACACGGTGAAATTTCTTCTGACGAGTTCGATGCAGAGACTCACCTCACGACAAATGAATTTGCTGTTGTCCGTTCCGGTTCCCAATCGGCACTGGTTCGCAGCACCGGTGACACTGTGGAACTTCTTGCTACGACATCGCCTGAGGCGTGGGGACTTCGTTCCCGATCAAAAGAACAACGTTTTGCACTTGAACTTCTGATGGACCCCGATGTCAGCGTGGTGGCTCTTGATGGCCGCGCTGGTACAGGCAAGACCGTGATGGCTATCGCTGCTGGCCTAGAACAAGTAGTCGAATCTCGCGCATACGAGAAGCTTGCTGTTTATCGCCCGTTAGTAGCGGTCGGTCGAGCCGATGTCGGTTTCCTGCCTGGCGGACTCGACGAGAAACTTGACCCGTGGATGTCAGCCATTCACGACGCAATTGTTGCGCTCACCGACCAACGCTCAAGCAACGACGCAAGGCGCCTCATCGAAGACTTAACCGCTCGTTCGCAACTCACTCTTGAATCTGTCACTTTCTTGCGTGGGCGCTCACTGCATCGCCAGTTCGTCGTAGTCGACGAAGCCCAGAATCTCGAACCCACGACATTGAAGACGATCCTTACCCGTATTGGCGAGGGTACGAAAGTGGTCTTTACGGGCGACACCAGCCAGATTGATGCGCCGTACATGGGAGAGTCAAACAACGCCCTTGCTGTGCTGATTCACGCCTTTGCTAACCAGCGGTGTTTCGGTCATGTCACCCTTGCTGCATGTGAACGCAGCGAAGTCGCAAGCCTCGCAGCAGAACTTCTGTAGCACCACATGACACAATCGTGTCATGGCTACTTCTCATACACCTGATTCCCTTATTCGGGAATTCATCTCACTTTTGGTGTCACGCGATCTTGAATCTGCAGCAGCCATGGTCACAGATGATTTTGAATACGACAATGTGCCAATGGGCAAAACATTTGGCCCGCAGGGGCTTCGAGACACACTGAATGGTTTCTTCAGCATGTGCACTGGCATCGACTGGAAAATTCTCCGTCAAACATCAAGCGGCACGCTCGAATCGGGCATTGTGCTGAACGAACGTGACGACCGAGTGGAGATTCACGGCAGGTGGACAACCCTGCCAGTCGCTGGAGTCTTTGAAATTCGCGATGGAAAGATTTCTTTATGGCGCGACTACTTCGATAAGCAGACCATTATTGAAGTAATGACACCACCTGAGGGTTGATGTCACATGATGATTACATCACCATGCCCCACCCCCGCTCTAAGGTGCAAGCAATGACATCACAGGAACTATCTACGGCCCAGCAAGGCATGCGCAATGTGTCATTCGCTGTTGTCGACTTCGAAACGACTGGCCTCAACCCAGAAACAGATCGCATTGTGCAACTAGCAGCAGTCATAGTGAATGGTGAGGGCCACATTGTCGATTCGTTCGACACCATTGTTAAACCCGAAAGTCCTGCCGAATATCAGCACGGAGCCGAACATATTCATGGCATTTCGGCCGAACAAGTCTCTAGCGGAATGCCATTACGACAGGCGCTCGAACAACTCTGGAGCATCAGTGCAGGCAATGTCTTTACCGCTCACAATGCATCCTTTGATCTTGGTTTTCTTCATGCCGAATCTGAACGTGTTGGCATCGAAGGCCAGGTTGAAATTCACATCGACACACTAGAACTCTCACGGCGCACCGCAGGAACAGACACCACACGCCGCCATAATCTTTTTGCTTTGTGTGAGCACTACGGCATCAAACGAGACCAGGTGCATGATGCAAAGTCAGATGCCACAGCTACTGCGCAACTTCTCATGCACCTCATCAAAGAATTGGGTGTTGAAACGCCTGATCAGGTGTCTGAACTATTCGCGCCATAACGCGCAAGTACAGCATTGGCAGTTCGGGCTTGCACCGATGCCATTTCAATTGGGGCCACTACTGTGATTGCTCCCCCTGCACGAAGAAGCAAACGTCCGAGCCAATGCTCACTATTTGACACGATGTCAATCAGATACGAGCCGTCTGCACGCTCTTCTCGCACCGTGCACGGATATGTTTCCACTACCCACGCTGCTGATGCAGCAACTTGCGCTGTAACAGTTTCACTGCCCGACACATCGGCAAACCAAGCAGGAATCTGAGCCGTGGCATCAGAAACTGCAACAAATTCATTCAGAAGCGAGACAGAGCGAATTCGATCTACACGGAAATGCCGACTGTCATTCGATGCATCGTCATCGGCGCGAATGTACCAATGTCCACGGTCAACAAATACAGTACGCACGGTGATAGTGCGTTCCGATTCTTCGTTTCGAGCAGGGGTCCAATACGTCATTCGTACACGTTGACCAGATGATGCCGCTTCGGTGACTACGGGCAAAAAAACTGGCGATTCAATATCAACGTCGACAACATCATCGCCGAGCACTTTGCGCAATTTCTTTACTGCGCTCTTCAAATCTTTGCCTCGTGTAAAGCCGGGCAATTCCTTTGCCGCCGCCGCCATGAGGTTCAACCCAAACGCCTCTGACGAGGTGAGTTCCAGGCTTCGTTCGAACCGCTTGTTTACACCCACAAAAATGTATCCATCGTCAATGTAAATGTCAGTGAGTTCAAATGGTGTGTACGGAGGCACTCCGCACATAGAGGCCATTTCAATATCTTCAATGAGATCAGACTCTGACATTGAGAATTGCTTGGCCATTTTTGCTACTGACACGCGTTTTTGTTTCATCAACCATGGCAGCATTCGCAATAAACCACTGACACGCACTTCTGATGAACGTGGACCACGCTTTGCACTCATGATTTACCGCCCGAAAGTCGTACCAAGTCAGCCACAATTTCATTGCGCACAGTTTCAGGAGAAATGACTTCAGCCCGATCGACCATTGCGTACAACCAAGAGCGAAATGCAACTCGATTGCCGCATGACACTTCTACATCAACAGAACCGTCGATGCGTACAGCAACAATTGCATCATCGCCAAGTTCTCGAACGACACCAGGAGCAATACGGCTGTCAAGGCGCACTACCGCAACTTCTGTGTCTGCACCAGGAAATGACTTTGCGTCGCGTTCAAATGCAGTTGCAAGATTGAAATCTGCCGGCCGAACAAAAGACTCTGGCTCGCCAATTGTGGCCCCATCTTCAAAGCGATCAACTCGGTACGTCACTTGCGCTTGACGGTCAGTGTCAAAAGCGACGAGATACCAGAACCCGTTGCGAGAGATAAGACCGTACGGATGCACCGTGCGAACGCGGCCGTGATACGGGAACGAGATATGACAACTTTTTGCAATGGCTGACCACAGGAGTGGCAATTCTTGGGAACGAGCATCAACATGTGCGACCGTACGAGACGGCGACTCATCGATATCTCCGCCAAGCCATTGGACTGCTTGCTGTCCCCACTGCGTATCAATTTGAACTAACGCTGCGGCTTGCTGCAATGCCGACAATTCATCTTTCGTAAGATCAAAATTGATCAGCTTGTATTCAGTGCGATCAATGGAATACGCAGTCTTGCCGGCATCATTTCCGCCAAGAACTTGTGTCGTGATGGGCACACCCAGTTTGCGTAGCGATTTTTTGTCCCGTTCAAATGCAGTACGCCGAGCTTCAGCTTTTTCTGGATACTGACGCTCCATATAGTTGCCGATATCTTCCAACGTCAGTGGCCGATTCGACTCAGTAAGTAACGCAACAAGATTCAACATCCGTTCCGCTGAATTGACGATGGGCTTCGGAGATGCACTTGCCATTGCAGGCAGGTTATCCCCTTTGTTATTGGTTGCGTTGCAGTTTTTTTCGAATTGATATATACCAATTCAGCAAGGGGTGTGTCATGGTTTGTTCATCTTGTGACACGCCAGATTCAATTGCTGTGGCGGCATCTACGGCCAAGATCTTGCCTAATTCCACTCCCCACTGGTCAAAACTATTGATGCCCATGAGCCAGCCTTGAATGACTGCCGAATGTTCATACATCGCGATTAAAGAACCAAGGCGTCGAGGGCTGAGTTCGTCAAGAACCAGAACACTGCTTGGTCGATTACCTTCAAATGTCTTGTGGGGTTCACCGTGAGTTCGCCCCGCGGCTAATGCTTCAGATTGGGCAATCACATTGGCAAACAACAAGTCGTGTGCTTCATCATCTGTGCCAAGAGAAGTCGCCGCCGTCACGAACTCAACAGGCACTACTTGGGTTCCCTGGTGCAACATTTGAAAAAACGCATGCTGGCCGTTCGTTCCTGCTTCACCCCAGACCACAGGGCTAGTGCCGCCGAGAACTGAACGACCATCAACCCCAACAGATTTTCCATTGCTCTCCATCACGAGTTGTTGAAGATACGCGGGCAGTCGCGACAAGTCATGGCTGTACGGAATTACAGCAACCGTCGGAAACGAATGGAGAGCGCTATTCATCCACCACATCAATGCATGCACCACCGGCAAATTGTGTTCCGTCGGCGCAGTCACGACGTGGCTGTCCATATCGGCCATTCCGGCGAGAAACTCGCTGAATTGGTCAGCCCCAATTGCGCACATGACCGGAAACCCGATCACCGACGACAACGAAAAACGTCCACCAACCCAGTCAAAGAATTCGAGGCAATGTTCCTTCTTGATGCCCCAATTTAAAGCAGCCTCGGTATGAGACGTTGCGGCCACAAAATGGTGTGCCCAATCCGGAACATTTGTCTGTATCCACCGGCGTGCACGTTCTGCATTGTGCATCGTTTCAAGAGTGGTAAATGTTTTCGATGAAATGACAAACAACGTGGTTTCAGGGTCTGCACGGTGCAATGCCTCGTCAAGATCTGCTGCATCAATATTGGAAACAAATTTCACAACAGGTCCACTAGCGAACCGCCGTAGTGCGCGTGTAACCATCGCCGGACCAAGATCGCTTCCACCGATACCAATATTGATAACCGTCGCAAACTGTTTTCCACTTGCGCCACATACTGAGCCAGAGCGCACACCATCGGCCACCGCCTTTGCTCGCTCTAATTGCCCCGACGCCTGCTGAGCCATTGGCGATGACGTGGCTGGCGCACGCAATGCCATATGCCCGACCGCGCGGTCTTCAGTGACATTCAGAATGTCACCAGCCATCATTTTCCTGAACGAACCTCGAATATCGACAACGTCTGCAGAGTGCAGCAACGCTTCATACAAAGTTCTGTTGACGCGCTGACGGGAGAAGTCTGCATGAACTCCACATGCATCGATAGTCAGCCAGTCAATACGGGAAGGATCAGTTTGAAATAGCTCGGAAAGAGGAGCGACACCGTGAGTCAGATTCTTCAGCGAATGAAATACCTCGGCGTCCATGACGCCAACTTACTTCTGTGCAGCAGTATGAATCAGTCTTAAGAAGGCAGCAGCCACTGCAACATGGCGAGATTGGTCTCCTCGAGCACTCATTCTGCCTAATCCGGCCAGAACAGACGACACCAGATCGGCGAATGAATGCACTGTTGTGCCCTGCAAGATTTGATCAGTCTCTTTTGCCGTCGTAATGAGGTCAATAATATTTCGACCAAACTCCTTGCCGAAGGCATCGGTACCTTTCGACACTTCGGGATGCTTTTGTACTACTGCCGAAATACCCGTGATGAATCCGACAGTAGAAGGGGCGCTTTCCCCCAGTGTTCCGACTTCTGCAAACAGCGCAACAAGCCGCGCCTCAAGAGTGGTCTCAGATGCCTTCACTCGAGCAAAAACATCCACAAAAATCTCAGTGATGGAATCACACACCGCAATGTAAATATCTACCTTCGAAGGAAAATAGTGATACAACGCCGCACTAGACACTTGCGCTGTCTCGGCAATCTCGCGATTCGTTGTGCCTTCGAATCCCTCTGCTGCAAAACGTTCACGCGCACAAAGCACAATGCGATCGTGAGTGTCTATGGAATCCGTGTCCGCAGGTCGTCCACGCTTGCGACTGGCCTCTGCGCTCTTGTTCATTGATTGTTCAGCCATACCCAAGTATGACCCAGCCGTGCCTCTGGAGGTTTAGCGTGGCTTTGCGTAATACAAAGCCCAGCCAACGGGGCTGACTAGTGCTGCCAGAACCAACTTCACTGCGTCACCTGCAAGGAACGGAGCCACACCAAGAGTGATGGCATTTGTGTTTCCAGTGGCAACCGGGACACCAATCGAATGTGACAGCCACAGTGCGCCAAAGAAATAAATTACTGCGGTGCTCAAAGCCATTGCTGACAAAGACGTTATGAAGTTGCGGTCATCGCGACGATCGGCATACCAACCCACAATGCCTGCAGCAGCAACGAAACCGACGAAGTAGCCAAATGTTGCTCCTGTTGCACGACTCCAGCCACCTGATGCATCAGCATAAAAAGGCAATCCGATTGCTCCAAGTAGCCAGTAGAGCGCCTGACTAGCAATCGCGCGGCGTGAACCTAGCGCACCACCCACAGCCAATACGGCAAATGTTTGACCAGTAATAGGCACGGGCGTGAAACCAAGATGAATAACTATTTGGGCGCACAAAGCGGTGAACAATGCTCCACCCACGACGAGTGTGACATCACGCGCCACTGACTTTTCCATGATGCGTGGCATCGGAATGAGGTCTGCAAGAACGGTTGGTACTGCGTTTGACATTCCAGTTACGCTACTACGGTGACATTCATGAAGATCAGTTTTGCCGTCTGGACCATTGTCACATCATGATCTTTTCGACACGCATCATTGCCGCCATAGACATCGGCACCAACAGCATTCATATGGTTGTCGCAAAAGTTAATGATTCTGGCTTCGAGGTCATTGCTCGCGAAAAAGACAATACGCGCCTCGGCGAAGGCGGTGGCGACATGAAAATGTTGAGCCCCGAGGCTATGGAACGAGGCATCGAAGCATTGCGACACATGCGGCGTGTCGCTGATGCGCACCGAGCAAGTGTCTTTGCAGTTGCAACGAGTGCTGTACGCGAAGCCAAGAACTCCTCAGACTTCGTCGACCGAGTTGCCAATGAGGCCGGAATTGATATTGAGGTTATATCCGGAGTTGAAGAGGCTCGTCTCATTCACTTAGGCGTCCTGCAAGCCCTTCCCCTTTCCGACAAACGTTCACTACTGATTGATATCGGCGGCGGATCAACAGAAGTTGTCATTTTTGACCACACGGAAGAACT
>JBAXUC010000061.1:0-8608 GCA_037129855.1 Actinomycetota bacterium
AAAGATGCGCTTGTGGCAGATTGTTTAGAAGTCTTATTCCCACCACAAAGTCGACGCGATGTCGAAGAGTGGTCACGAGTCTTTACAGCAACTGACCAACGTGCGGTTGTCACTGATATTTTGGCGAACTACATGTCGCCATCGTTTGCACAATGGCGTACATTCCGTCTGGAAAGCATTGTTGCGGCCCGACACTCCCCCGACATTGCATCACAACTGGCTGCATACACATTTGCCGCAAGGCGCTCCCTAATGGCAGCCGCAGTGAAGGCTCCTCCTGGCGCCACTATTAGCCCCGATACGGGCTTATCTGCCCGTGCAAGTGTTTTAGGACTCTCAATTCTTGAAGTTGTTGACCCCACAATCTGCCAGCTCGACTGGCGATGGATTCCTTTCGGTCAATAATCACTAGTCTTCGCTGATGCTTGAAGAACTATCAGCCAAAGTCCGATCTGGAGAAATCAACCCTGTTGATCTCGTCAACGAGAGCCTTCGTCGTATCGAAGCAGCCACACCATTAAATGCTGTTGTCGCGGTGTACGCCGATGAAGCGCATGCGCTGGCACAATCACACCCGCGCACGGGTGCGCTTGCAGGTTTGCCGTTCTTAGTGAAAGACATGGCGCGCGTGAGAGGCCACATCACCACGGCTGGTTCGGCGTTATATGCCGATGGCCCCGCAGATGATGTTGATGACTCTGTTGTGTCACGCCTGCGTGAAGCCGGAGCAATTATTATTGGTCGATCAAATAGCCCAGAGTTCGGTGCAACCGCATACACAACAAACAAAGTGTTCGGTGCGACACGCAACCCCTGGAACACTGACAAATCACCAGGCGGTTCCAGTGGTGGTTCTGCAGCAGCGCTAGCTGCGGGGCTAACACCAATTGCAACTACGTCAGATGGTGGAGGCAGCGTACGTGGTCCTGCATCTGCAACTGGACTCGTTGGGTACAAGCCATCGATGGGTGCAATCGGACGCAATGTGCTTCCGCGATGGATTGATTTTTCTACACAAGGAACATCTGGTCACACCGTGGCTGACGTTGCGTATGAAGCAGCAATTACTCATGGCCCAGCTGTTGGTGATTTTCTAGGACTACCAGCCAAGAGCATCGCACTGGATTCTGTGATGCCACGTCGCATTCTTGCGTGCCGAACATTTCGCACCGATGTTGATCCAGATATTGAAGCTAACTATGAATCGATGATTGATGCACTTGTTGCAAGCGGTGTCACAGTGGAACGAGTTGCATCACCATCAGACAACGACACCATTTGGAACTGGTTCATCATGTCCACCGCACAGCTCACTCAAAGCTTGCGCCATGAAGAACACCGATGGAGTGAGTTGTCAGATTATGTTCAGGCGCAATTGCAGTTTGGCTCATCAGTCACAATTGACCAATACATCGCTGCCCAACGAAAGCGCCACGAAATCAGTATTCGATTTGATGTCTTGCTGGGAAACGATGCAGTTCTTCTCACACCTACTGCAAATGCGCGCTCATGGCCAGCAGAAGGTCCACTGCCCGCCAGGGCCGGAAACACTGACGATCCGATGGTCACACTGAATACGCCCGATGCGAACTTCACGGGGCACCCAGCTACAAGCGTGCCGATGGGTCTTGATGACAATGGTGTTCCGTGCGGCATTCACATCACAGGGCCTCGTTTCGCAGACAACCTCACACTCGGTCTTGCCTCTCATATCGAACGCGTCAAGCCGTGGCCACTGACAGCGCCTGGTTACTCGCCGTTTGGACTCTAAATACGAGGTGACACATCTCGTCGTCTAATTCTCATTAGCGTGGTCACACCGCTTCGGCGTCTTCCATGAAAATTTTTATCGCGCTCACATTGTTCTTCGGATCAGGAATTCTTCTTCCACAATCAGCCGTTCACGGTGCGACGGATGCACTGAGTACTCCCGGATTGGCAGTAATTCCTGTGATTTCATCTGTCAGTGCTGGGGCAGAGCACACGTGCATGGTGCGCGATACCACGGTGTGGTGTACCGGATCTAACTCACGTGGGCAGCTTGGTACCGGATCACTGACCAAGACAATTGCCTTTAGTCCTTCCGTAATGACGAACGCAATAATGGTCGACGTTGGTGGTACTACTTCATGTGCGGTTCGCACTGATGCCACTGTCTGGTGTTGGGGAACCATTGCGACATCACTTGATATTGTGACGAGCAGAATTATCGCAACTGATTCACCAGTTCCCGTTCAAATTCCACTCACAAATGTTCGAACAGTTGCTGTCGGAATGAGTCATTCATGCGCTACCCAAACTGATGAAACCGTTTGGTGTTGGGGCTCAAATACGTGGGGGCAGTTAGGAAACAACACGAACATTGACTCAGTTCTTCCCGTGCAAGCAGGTATCGACACGGTGCAATCACTTGATGTTGGCGCTGAACACACATGCGCAGTGAGACGGACCAATTCTGTGTGGTGTTGGGGTTCAAACGGGTACCACCGTCTCGGTTTGCGAAATAAAGGACCATTCCTGGTTCCCACCTACGTACCAAAAGTACGTGCAACATCTGTTGCTACTGGCGATGCATTTACATGCATCATTGCAACGAATACTCGAGTTCAATGTTGGGGACGTAATCAATTTGGCCAATTAGCCCGCACCGCTGGTTCGTCACGCATTGCTCCACACACCACCTCAATCAAGAACCCCATTGCTTTGACTGCCGGCAGTGAATTCGCGTGTGCAATTACCGTTGCTACTACTACCTGGTGTTGGGGACGAAACCGATTCGGCCAATTATCGAATGGCTCGTCCATTGCATCATCTATTCCCCAGAAAATTCTTGCTAGCACCAACATTGGTTCATTGACTTCACTTGCGGCAGGGACTTCTCACGTTTGCGCCATAGCTAACACTTCAGGCGCAATGTGGTGTTGGGGCCTCGGCCTACAAGGCCAACTGGGTGATGGCGGAAGCGGTCCAAGTGGAATGCGTTCTATCGGAACTGAAGTCTGGCCAAACGGTGTTCGCATGAAATCGATCGGGACTGATCAATCTGCGCGGATTGTGGCTGCAGGAGATATCGCCTGCGATACCAATAGACGTACAGTTAGTAACACGGGCCCAGTTGGTACACAATGCGGCGACTACGCCACTGCCTCACTGATCTCTTCGTTAAAACCCGATGGAGTATTCGCTCTTGGAGACCTTCAGTACGAGAGCGCAAGTTCACAGGAACTCATGACCAACTTTGATTTATCGTGGGGGTCGCTTCGCAGTACCACCTATCCTGTGCGCGGCAATCATGAATACCTCACGTCGGGCGCAGCGGGATATGTAGATTACTTCAGCGAAATGTCGCCCTCATACTGGACAGTTGATGCAGGTGGTTGGCGAATCATTGCAGTTGACTCATGGTGCCAAGGTCAAATTTATGCTGGCTGTTCAGCAACGTCTGCCCAAACACAATGGCTTAAATTAGAACTACAACGAGCTCGTGATGAAAGCAAATGCACAGCAGTGATGATGCACCATCCATTTGTGTCGAGTGGTTTGTATGCGACTGCCAGTGTCAAGAATTTGTGGGAAGCCGCAGTTACTGGTGGTGCTGATCTCATGGTGGCGGCACATGACCATATCTATGAACGCTTTTCACCGCTTGATGTTTCTGGCGCTCCAGCAGTAGGCGGTATGCCCTTTTTCATCAACGGACTTGGTGGTGCGCCGGCACTTCCAATCGGAGATGCAGTTGCGGGAAGTGCATTTCGCTATAACTCCAATCATGGAGTTCTGTCGTTTACCCTGACTCCCCGTGCATTCTCGTGGGGATTCAACAGCGCGCTTGATGGTTCAACTATTGATTCCGGCACAGCATCGTGCGCTCCGTAACGAGCCGCTAATCGAACAAGGGAACTAGCGCGACCTTGCCAGCAATTTTACGATCTTGCAGATCACGCATTGCTTGTACTGCTTTGCTCATTGGATATGTCACAGGTTCTACTGGGTGAAGTTTTCCTGCTGCGATTTCAGCCAACACGTCAACCAACATTTGTTGGTTTTCGGCAACGTTTCTACCGACCCATGCGCCCCAATCAATTCCAACCACTGTGCGGTTTGTGAGCAATACATGATTCGCAGGAAGACGAGGAATTCCGCCAACAAAACCAACAACGAGATACTGGCCAAATGGTGCTAACGCACGTAAACACTGTTCAGCAAGGTCCCCACCCACTGGGTCGTACACCATGTCAACTCCGCCACCGCATAACTCACGCGTCCGCAATTTCACATCTTCATTCAGAACATCGATAGCAGCGAAGGCTCCGCGGTCTAATGCGAGTTGACGCTTTTCAGGGCTTGAGGCAGCTGCAATAACGCGCATGCCCATTGCGACACCAAGGTCTACAGCAGCCAGCCCAACGCCACCACCTGCACCCAGCACCAACATGGTTGCGCCATCACGTATCTGTGCACGTTTATGAAATGCAAACCATGCCGTGAGGTAACTCTGCATAAACGTTGCGCCTTGCCCGTCGCTTAACTGATCAGGGATTGGAATCACACGCGTTGCGGAAAGTACTGCCTCATCTGCAAAGCCACCGCTCGGTGAGAAGACTCGGTCACCTATTTTTATATTCGTGACATCAGATGCCACTTCGATGACGCGTCCGACAATTTCAGACCCAGGTCTGTACGGGACTGGCGGTTTAATTTGGTACTTTCCCTCAATCATGAGCGAGTCCACGTAGTTCAAACCACTTGCCAAAACAGCCACACGTATTTGTCCTGGCAATAAGTCGGGCGAATCAAACACAACAATCTCAATGTCATCGAGTGAACCAAGTTGCTGTACTTGCAAAGCTTTCATACTTGCGACGGTACTAGACAGACCTCAGATGCAATGAACCGTGCTAACCCAATACGCGGCTGATTCGCCGGCGCACACGAGCAGAGAATTTTTGGCGTCGGAGAGGCGTGGCATTGTCTATGCCGTACATCGCAAGCCATTCACAACGAACTCGACGGTGCAGCATCAGACGTACCGAGCGGAATACGGTTCGTTTCCCCGACTCCCCTTCAAGCGCATTAACGAACTTGCCTGATCCGTGCGTGGTCACCACAATTAAATGTCTCACATTTGTAAGAAGTGGCCGAATGCGCGCTGCACCCTCAGGAAGCACCCACGCCACACCGTTCATCAACACTCGGTCAAACCAGCCTTTTAAGATTGCGGGTTGGCCAGACCACCACGTGGGGTACAGAAGCACCAATGCTTCACACCACTGCAGATCTTCAATGTGCTGACGTAGTTCGGGAAGCGCAATTAGCTTTTCTGCTACATCACCGACATGATTCAACCGTTCATACGACGTAAACACCGGATTAAATTCCTCAGCCCATAAATCATGATGACGGATCTCGTGACCGCCATTTTTAAGTTCAGTAATCACTTCAGAAGAAAGAAATGAAACGAAAGAATCTTGTGATGGATGTGCAAGAACTACGAGAACTTTCATAAGTTCTCCATTTTCTTTTCAAGAGAAAAAAGGAAACTTTTCCTACTCTCATCCGTAGCTGTATCCATGGCATACAGACTTGAAGTGGATACTTTTGTTCGCAAGGAAGTATTGAGGCGAAATGCACGGGCCAAAATACGACGACCATTGTCGTTCACAAAACGTACATATAGCCACGGCGAGCCAAAAGTCGACGCAATGTGTATGCGTCGGATATTCCTCAGTCCTGGCCGAACTTTGTTGTTTTCGTTAAACACAAACGCTGTTCCTGGCAACATCACGCGTTCCAACCAACCTTTTAGTTGTGCGGGTAACCCACCCCACCACGTGGGATACACGAACACGATTATCTCAGCGGCCTTCACGAGAGAAACATCACGCTCGAGACCGACTGGTATCTGGCCACTGCCCTCGGAATACAGAGTCCACTCTGAAGTCGACATCACCGGGTTGAAATTTTCAGCCGCAAGATCAATGACATCTACTGTGTGCCCTGCGGTACTCAAACCCAAAACGGCAGCATCACGCATCGCAGAACAGAAACTTCCCTCAACGGGATGGCAGTACACAACAAGGGCATTCATAAGGGTGGTCTATCGCAGAAGCAATTGGGCACTACCGTACCGTGTATGCCAGACCTGACCGGAGATTTCAACACTGGACAATTGCCAAAGATTGCACCAGGCACTGTGACTGTGACTATTGCTCGTACAGTCGAGCCTCGTCACAAAGCCGAATTCGAAACATGGTGCCACGACATGACTGAGGCAGTGCAAGCAGCCCCTGGTTGTCTTGGAGCAACGGTCCTATGGCCTGCAAAACCTTCAGACCCGTATCACATGGTGTTTCGCTTTCTTGATGTGCTACATCTGCGCGAATGGGAACGTTCTGACACCCGTCAAGAATTGCGTGAGCGTGCCGACCGCCTGGTGTTGTCAGAAAAGGTAACGGTCACTGCGGGAACTGAAGAATTCTTCAATGCTCTCGGAGAAGTGGAACGTCACAAAACTCGAACAGGAAAATTTCTCTCTGACGTTGCGTGGGTCTACCCCATTGCATTGATATTTACACTCGTGCTCGCACCGTACTTTGCACGCATTGATGTTCTGCCTCGAGTACTGATCTCCACAGCCCTCATTGGAGCAACTAGTAAATATGCAACGGGACCTCTGCGTACTTGGTGGCGCAGGCGAAAGATGCTGCCCCAAGATTCTTCTAGTCGATAATTGATTATCGCGGTGGAAGTCCGCAGGCGTTCATGCCCAAGAGTCGCGAGATATGCCGTCGATTACGGGCTACTAATGAATACACAAGCCCAGCAATAAAGAGCACTCCTGGCAACCCAATCACAACACCAATAGCGCGGAACACACGAGCATTAGCCAATTTCAAAATTGCTGAAATGGCTGCAGCGCCTTCTAATCTGCCGTTGTCAGTGACGAACCACACGGAACCGATATGTGTTAGCCCGTATTGATGATGCGACACAACGTCGACAACAGGAATATGAGCAATGATCCACCCTGCAGAGGCTTCACAGATTCCACAATCACCGTCATAAACGACCACGGGTTGCATGATCAGTTCACGTTCAACAAATCGACAACGAAGACAAGAGTTTCTCCACCCTTGATGACTCCGCCTGCACCCTGTGATCCGTACCCAAGATGAGCAGGAATTGTGATGCGACGCCGTCCGCCAACTTTCATACCGGCAACGCCCTGATCCCAACCAGAAATTACTTGGCCAGCGCCGAGACGAAATTCAAATGTCTCGTTGCGATCCCATGATGCATCAAATTGGCGTTGTGTGCTCCATGCAACTCCGACGTAATGCACTTCTACATTTGTGCCTGCGACTGCTTCTTTGCCATCACCAACTGTGATGTCTTCAAGAACAAGTTCAGAAGGTGCGTCACCTGCGGGAATGGAAAGATCTGGTTTCATTGCGCTCATGGACTCCAACCTATCTGTGCCCATTACGGCTTACACGGGCTGAAAAGTCGTGTTTACGCTTTGGCACGCGTGCGTCGCAATATGGGGTCGGCAACGCGCAACGCGCTATCAGCAATTTTCATTACACGCCCGGCAGCACCAGGTGTTTTTGAATCGATGAGATTACCCATGACCGCCAGTGTGATGTCCGCTGCCACTTGGGTGCCAACTGCAAGCCGCAAACCTGGCTTCAATAGCCATGGGTGGCCAATGATGAAACTAAACCTGCGCCCCGTACGTAAAAAGGCATCGAATCGCTCGCCCACCAATTCGTTGTATGACTCAGACGCCGTATTCGGATCTGCAAGAAATCGCTCAACGGCCAACATTCCTGATTCAAGTCCGTAGTCAATTCCTTCGCCATTCATCGGATTCACAAATCCGGCCGCATCACCGATTGCTACCCAACCTGGGCCGTGACGTTTGGTGCAGCTCATCGGCAATCTCCACGCACGCGGTTTTTCGATGTAGTCACCAATCGACCATGAGTCGCGCACCAATGTTGCGTACTGGTCAAGCAATGTATTGAGGTTCAATTTCTTGAAACCTTTCATGGTGCTGAGTGCACCCACACCAATGTTTACAGTGCCATCGCCAGCAGGAAACATCCAGCCGTACCCAGGAACTGCAACGCCGTGTTCATCACTCAAACTGAGACATGCCTCCAGATGACGTTCGCCATGACGCGGTGTTGGCGCATACGCACGTATTGCAAGACCAAACGGTTCATTCGGGTCACGTTCTGCGCCCAACATCTTTGCGGCCATTCCTTGTGCACCTGCTGCCAAAATGGTGAACGGCGCACGAAACGTTTCAGTTCCCACACTGACACCGATGACACGACCATCTTCAAGAACTGGTAGTGCTTCGGACTCAAATCGGACATCTGCACCACTTGCAATCGCAACATCTAAAAGATGATTGTCGAATCGTTGACGGGGCCACACTGCGCCATGATTCGGAAAACGCGATGTCGTTGGCCACGCCAGTTCGCGCTGCTTTTTTCCTGCAATCATTCGCAAGCCATCAATCCGGTGTGCAACAGAATGGTCAATGCTTAAATCATTCAGAGCAGCAATGGCACGAGGGGTAAGGCCATCTCCACATACC
>JBAXUC010000062.1:0-8557 GCA_037129855.1 Actinomycetota bacterium
TGACCGGAGAAGGCGTCGAGCGTGCCGCCATAGCCGACAGGTTTGCTTCAGAAATCGTTGCGTTTGCCGCTCATGGGCACCCAAGTTGGAGTCAATTCAACGCTGATGACCGCCCGACATTAGTGATTGACATAGACACACAGTTGGCTCATGACCCAGAATCCGAAATACGTGTCCTCTACTCGTAGGTAACAAGCAGTTCAATCCGCGAATCGGCCGATCTCCCATAGCCTTGATGGCTCAAGGAGGGTCCGACAATGTCTAGTTCCCGCGTCAAGGTCATCGTGCCGCATCTAATCGAACGAAAAAATGCGTCAGGAATACTGACGATGGTCACTGCGTATGATTCGACGTTCGCGTCAATTGTTGATGAAGCCGGAGTTGATCTGATTCTTGTGGGTGATTCCGTTGCAACTGTTATGCAAGGCCAGAAAACGACTCTGGGCGTATCTATGGATCACATGGAGTACCACGTACAGATGGTGGCATCCGTTAAACCGAAGGCCTTGATTGTTGGCGACATGCCATTTGGTTCGTATCAAGCTTCCGTCCATGATGCAGTAAATAATGCAGTCCGATTGATAAAGGCTGGTGCTGAAATTGTAAAACTTGAAGGCGGTGTATGCGTCCGAGATGCAATTGAAGCAATTGTTCGCGCCGATATTCCTGTGATGGGGCATATTGGGTTGACTCCACAGAGTTATCACCGCATGGGTGGCAACAAAGTTCAAGGACGAAACGAAGGCAAGCAATCCGGCAGCCGAGATCGAATTTTGGCTGACGCGCGTGCAGTGGAAGAGGCTGGCGTGTGTGCATTTGTTATTGAAGCCGTACCTGCAGAACTTGCAACAGAGATAACAGCCAATTCAGGAGTTCCTACGATAGGTATTGGCGCTGGCGTCAATTGTGATGGGCAAGTTCTTGTCTTGCATGATCTTCTCGGTCTCTCAGAGAGATCGTTTACATTCGCCAAGGCGTATAGCAATTTTCGACACCTTTCAATCAATGCAGTGTCCGAATACGTGTCTGATGTGCAGAATCGGCGCTTTCCAGACGCATCTAATAGTTTTTGACTTTCATGAAAGTAATTTCTTCCATCGCTGAGATGCAGCAATGGTCAGCCTTAGAACACAAAGCCGGAAACACCATCGGCTTCGTTCCAACAATGGGAGCACTTCACCTTGGCCACGCTGAACTATTTAGACGCAGTGTTGCAGAGAACCAGAGAACCGTCGTTTCGATATTTGTGAACTCATTGCAATTTAACAATGCCTCTGATCTTGAGGCTTATCCGCGTCAACTGGAAAAGGACCTAGTGATCGCTGAACAACAAGGCGTTGACGTACTGTTCATACCCAGCCATGAAGAAATGTATCCCGTTGGGTTCTCATCAAAAATTTTAGTTGGCGCCATCGCGGGGAACATGGAAGGTCTACACAGGCCTGGCCACTTTGACGGCGTAGCAACAGTTGTCGTCAAGCTTCTCAATACTGTGACTCCTAACGTTGCCTATTTTGGAATCAAAGATTTTCAGCAGGTGGCCATTATTCGACAAGTTGTGCGTGACCTCAACATTTCTTGTGAGATTGTAAGCGTGCCGACTGTGCGAGATGAAAACGGTCTTGCCCTGTCCAGCCGCAACGCACGCCTGACACCAGATCAACTAGCGCAAGCACCTCAGATATACGTTTTGCTTGCTGAAATAGCTGCGCAATGCCGTACTCATGAGATCTCTTCTACCGCAGTAAAGAGTCGATTCACCACAGAGCTTCACGCCTTGACTTCTGCAACAGTTGAATACGTGGAAGTAGTTACCTCGGATACGTTGCAGCCAATGCTGACAGCGAAAAACGGAACAACCATTTGTGTTGCGGTGTGGTTAGGTGACGTGAGATTGATCGACAACGTCAGCATTGGTTCGGTACTCGCCTAACCTTCCAGTATGGATACAGCGTTTGCGCAATGGCCACCATCGCTGTGGTCTGAGACTTCTTTGAAATGGAACTTTCCAGAAATCAGCTCATCAGAATCCTTTGATGTGGTGATTATTGGCGCCGGTTATAGCGGCCTTTGGACAGCACATCATTTGTTGAATCTCGACCGGTCGTTATCGATAGCCATCCTTGATTCGCAACAACCAGGTTTTGGCGCTAGCGGTCGAAACGGTGGCTGGTGTAGTGCATTTAGTCCAATGTCGCTAGAAGCTGTTGCCGCTCAATCCAACAAGCAAGGCGCAATAGATCTGCAGAACGCCCTTGTTACGTCAGTCGATGAGATTGGAGCCCACATTGCCAACTCAAATATTGAATGTGGATGGCATAAAGGCGGAACACTGTCGTTCGCATCGAACCAGTTACAACTTGACAGAATCAGAGAGAACATCTCGATGTCTCGTCACTTCGGTTTTGGCGATTCATTCATGGACTACCTGACGCCAGATAAGGCAGAGGATCGCGTGCGCATTCAAGATTCTCTAGGTGCTTCATATAGCCCTCATTGCGCCGCGTTGCAGCCAGCGCAGTTGGTTGATGGTCTGGTTAAGCAACTGCTCTCCAGAAACGTTCAGTTTTTCGGTTCTTCCCGTGTTAGCCACATCACCTCTCATCGAGTTTCTGCCGACACGTCCAAAGGTTCCGTTGCTATTGATGCAAAATGGATTATCCGAGCAACAGAGGGTTTCACCGCCCGAATGAAGCAGTACCGGCGAGATGTAGCTCCGCTGTACTCGTACATGATCGCAACGGAACCATTGAGTGATTCTCAATGGAAAGACATCGGTTGGAACAATAGGGAAACCGTGTCGGATGGGCGCAACTTGGTTATCTATGCCCAAAGAACCGCAGACGGACGGATCGCATTTGGCGGACGGGGTGCCCCGTACAAGTATGCGAGTCGTATCGGATCTCATTTTGACAACAATGCAAACATTCACTCACTTATTGAGAAATCAATGCGTGAGATGTTTCCAGCTATAGGTGATTCTGATGTGACGCATCGGTGGGGTGGCGCACTCGGCGTTCATCGAGATTGGTTCACTTCAGCGCAAATAGATCACAAGAGCCACATTGCGTCACTCGGTGGCTATGTCGGAGATGGTGTGGCGTTTAGTTACGTAGCAGCAAAGGAAGTGGCCACGTCAGTACTTGGCACGGCGACTGACTACCACCCATTACCCATCGTGAATCATGTGTCTCGCCGATGGGAACCAGAACCTCTTCGGTACATCGGCATCAATTCAATCCTGCGACTAACGAACCGAGCAGACGAGACTGAAAAGCGTACGGGTCGCAAGAATCGAGTCGTTGACTGGTTGTTACGGAAATTAATCCCTTAACGGTGGAGGTTGTCGTCCACCTGATGAGCGCGTAATCGCACACTAAAAGCGGAATCTCCCGACAAAACACCTGAACGGCCAAATAGGCGGCCGTTCTCCCAATTCGAAAGTCCTAGTTCAGGTCGAAGTAATGAGAACTGTCCATCAACCCAACGTGTGAACCCATCGCCTACAAACGGTGCATTAGTAGAAGCCCACACAGATTGTTGTTCGGATTCGTTTTCAGAAATAATACTTACGATAAATTGTGGGCTGTATTTATTGAATAAGTCAATCGCTTCATCGAGTGATTCAACAATCACAATTGCAAACTCGGGATTCTCTTCCCACTCGTACTCTGTATACAAAGATTCAACACTGCTAACAGTTACCTGAGGTTCGCTATGGTCCCCCTCTGATCGATGGACAATAATCTCTTCAACCGTCGACAGATATTGCTCTGCACCCTGCACAGCATGAATTCGTGGGCGGGTGCCGCGCGCAGATGCTGCATTCTCGGCAGCCTTCATAATGATCGGTAGATGAACTGAGGCAAGATGACGATGTACACACACAACATTCAAGGTGTTGCACACCTTTCGGTCGAGACTGTGAAACACACACAACTCGAGACGTGAGAGGTCAGCGTCCTCACCGACCAGCATCCACGCTCCGCCAGTTCCATGCAGGCTGACCGGTACGCCAGATTGTTGAGCAATGGAACCCAATTCAGCGACTGCGATACCAGAACCTCGCGCGACAGCAAGACTGAGACGAGAATCAGAAAAAAGTGCCCAGCCAGCTGCATGCTCTGGTGAATTCAACAAAAATACTGCATCGACAGGAAGGCCCGCTGTAAGCAACGAAGGACGAATAATAAGGTCCATCATTGCTTTCGCAGTTCCTAACGCATCACTCCCGATACGAAACACCACGGTGTTTCCGCCTTTCAGGACACCCGTAGCATCAGCAAATACATTCGGGCGACCTTCGAACACAAACCCCAATACTCCGAGTGGTGCAGAGCGTTGCTCTACTAACCAACCTGTGTGCTTTGTTTGAGAAACAAGAGAATCACGTGACATCGGAACGTCTCTCCACATAAGCAAGGCCGAGATCATGTCGCGTCTCATATTTTCTGACAACACCAGTCGCGTTACAGAGCGACCCCGTTCACGAGCAGACTCTTCATCACGTTCATTTGCTTCACGCAGTTTGCTGAACGTAGATTCGTCCTCCAGGGCGTCAGCTGCTAATTGAAAAAACAAATTGATAGATGTATCGGAAACAGAAGACAATTCTGTGAACGCCAGAGATGCCGCGGTCACGGCATGTTCAACAAGACCAACCACGGCATGGGGTAACCGACGAATTTCTCCGTTATGAGACATCGCCAGCACTTGGTCGCCCGGCTCCATTGAGTCGGCGAATTCCTGAGAAACCACGGTTCGATGGCGCCCAATTGCCACCAGATCCCCGGCTCGAAGTCGTTCATCACTTGTCATTGTTCTATTCTGCTGTGTGTGAGTACACAAGACGACAATCCGTTCTATTTCCGACAACTTCTCAGTGGCCGGGATTTCGGCTCCCAGAACCCCATCGCGCATCAAATGGTGAATTTTGCCTATCTAGTCGGAGATGCCACCACGAAGGAATGCCTCCTTGTTGACCCGGCGTACGCGGTTGATGACTTGCTCGGCATTGCTGAGGCCGACGGAATGACAGTGACGGGCGTACTTGCAAGCCACTACCACCCTGACCACGTCGGAGGTTCAATGATGGGCCACACCATCGAGGGAGTCGCAGCCTTACTGGAACGAGTCAGTGTGCCAATTCATGTCAATCGGCATGAAGCACCTTGGGTTCTGAAGACAACTGGGATCTCAGACAAGGACCTAATGGTTCATGATGCAGGAGACATCATTTCTGTTGGCAACGTAGAAGTCGCCTGCGTCCATACGCCTGGTCACACTCCAGGGAGTCAATGCTTCCTTACTAACGGCTGCCTTATTTCTGGAGACACATTATTTCTTGATGGATGTGGGCGCACTGACTTACCCGGATCAAATGTGTCAGACATGTACGACAGTTTGACGCTCTTGGCGTCACTCCCAAATGACACGGTGGTATTACCGGGGCATCAGTATTCAGCGCCGTCAGCGGCACGTCTTTCGGATGTCAAAGAGAACAACTATGTTTTTCGTCCACGCACTCGTGAACAATGGCTAATGATGTTTGGCCACGATTAGTTAGTAAAAGCTGATACAACAACACTTATTGCCGATAGAAACAGCAAAACAATCACCAACGAATTAAACCGTTCTTGCGTGATGTGCCGACGCACTGTATAACCAACGCCAATTGCAATTCCAAGTGCCGGCATTGCAACTGCGACACCAGACAAGTTATTGCTATTTACTTTTCCCGCAGAAGCAAACAGGGCAAGAGCCCCGAGATTAACAATGGCGAACACTGTGTTGATCGTTGCTCGGAACGTTGCAGGATCTAGTCGTCTGGCCTGCATAAGAAAAACCAAAGGTGGACCATTAGTGGACGTCGATGTGGAGAGAAATCCACTCACCATGCCCAATAGCCAATCAAAATGCTGCGAATCATCTTTCAAGTGGAAACCACGAAGAAGCAGCACGGCCGCGCTCACTACGACTATTCCAAGCACAAGTCGCAATCCCGTTTCGGAAACAAAGATAAACGCCATCAGCCCGAAGGGCATCCCTGCATACGAGGCCAAAATGAGTCGTTTAGCGATCGAGCGGTCCACATGCCTGCGATCGATAATGGCCTGAGAAGTAGTCGATATAGAACCAATAATCGTGGCGATGACTACGGCATCACGAGGGCTCACCACCAACGTCATCAGAGGTACGGCCAGAAGAGAGAAGCCAAAGCCGGAAAGAGTCTGAGCAAACGAGGCAAATGCTATGCACCCGGCAATCCATGCCAACTCTCCCCCACTCATCGCAGCAACCCTAGGCTCATCAGACTGCTGAGAGCCGTTTTAGCGGCGTCCAGGGTCCTCAGGTCCCTATCATTCAGGCTTTTGACCTTTACATTTCGTACACTTTGGGAGTGCCCACTTCGACGTCGCCCGTTATGCCCCCGATCAATGGAGGTCGTCTGCTGCAAAGAATTATGGATCTTGCAAGCATCGGCGCAATTGACGGTGGCGGCTGTGCCCGCCTGGCACTGACGGACGAAGATGCCGCGGGCCGAGACCTGGTTGTCGGTTGGATGCATGAATTAGGTCTGACAGTGACAACAGATGTCATAGGAAACGTCATTGGTACTTGGGATGTAGGCAAAGGATCGCCGGTCATGACTGGATCTCATATCGACACAGTTCGTACAGGTGGAAAATACGACGGGAATCTGGGAGTCCTAGCTGGCCTTGAAATAATTGAAACGTTACAAGAGTCCTCATTTGTACCGACACGCCCAATCAGCGTTGGTATTTTTACAAACGAAGAAGGTTCTCGATTTGCGCCTGACATGTTGGGATCTCTTGTGTATGTCGGTGGCCTTGCGATAGAGGAAGCTCTCGACATCGTCGGCATCGACGGAGCGCGAGTCGGAGACGAACTAGAACGAATCGGGTACAACGGTGCCACACCGTGTCCTGGCTTTGCACCGCACGCTTTTGTTGAATTACACATCGAACAAGGCCCAGTTTTGGAAAAGACCAATGTCATAATCGGCGCGGTTACTGGCGTGCAAGGAATCAGTTGGCAAGAAGTCACCATTATTGGGCAGTCAAACCATGCAGGCACAACACCCATGAGCATGCGTAAAGACCCAAGTTATGTAGCGGCAAAGATTGCGGTGTTCCTTCGAGACTTAGCTGACCGTTATGAAGGACATCAGGTCTGCACTGTAGGAAAAGTCGATCTCTTTCCTAACTTGATAAATGTCATTCCCGCCAAAGCAGTAATGACACTTGACGTTCGCAACACTGACGAAGGCATACTTAAAAAGGCCGAAAAAGAGATCACAGACTTCATCTCATCATTGTCGCAAAGCGAAAGTGTTGAAATTTCTACCCGATATCTGGCACGATTCGAGCCGGTTGTCTTTCATCCACAAGTTATTGAAATTGTTGAGAAGGTGTCCGTTTCCCACGCGGCGTCAGTTGTTCGCATGCCAAGCGGTGCTGGACACGACGCACAGATGTTTGCGCGTGTTTGTCCATCAGCCATGGTCTTTGTGCCAAGCGTTGAAGGCATCAGCCATAACCCAGCCGAATTTACCGCTCCGGAAGATCTGGTGATGGGTACCAACATCTTGCTTCAAGTACTTATCGAACTCTCTCAAATAGAGGTATTCGACTCATGACTCGAATTGTTACCATCGGTGCTGCACAACTGGGCCCCATCCAACGTGAGCACACGCGTCAACAAGTGGTAATACGCCTTATCGCGTTACTTCGCCAGGCCCACTCATCCGGCTGCGATCTTGTGGTTTTCCCCGAATTAGCTCTGACCACATTTTTTCCACGCTGGTTCGTTGAAAACATCTCTGAAACAGATCATTATTACGAAACAGAAATGCCATCACCCGTAACGTCTCCGCTTTTCAAAGAAGCGAAAAAATTGGGCATCGGTTTCTGTCTCGGTTATGCAGAACTGACAAACAACGGCGAACGCTTCAACACGCAGATTCTTGTCGAGAAAGATGGCACCGTTGTAGCAAAGTATCGCAAGGTTCATATTCCAGGTCATGAAGAGCATGAACCTGATCGTGCTTTCCAACATGCAGAGCGCTATTACTTCACACCGTCAAACGAAGGTTTCGGCGTCTGGAAAGCATTTGGTTCACGCGTCGGAATGATGATTTGTAATGACCGTCGTTGGCCAGAGTCGTACCGCGTCATGGGTCTCCAGGGTGTTGAACTTATTTTGTGTGGATACAACACACCAATTCATTACATCCCAGATCCGAGTCAAGACATATTGCAGGGTTTTCACAACGCACTCGTTATGCAGTCGGGCGCCTACCAAAATGGAACCTGGGTCGTCGGCGTAGCGAAAGCTGGCGTTGAAGAAGGTGTCGATTCTCTAGGTCAAAGCATGATTGTTGCACCGTCGGGGCAGATTGTTGCCCAAGCCTTGACCACTGATGATGAACTACTGGTGGCACATTGCGATATGGATTGGTGCCAGAAGTACACAAAGACTCTTTTCGACTTTGACAGATATCGCAGACCTGAGGTTTATACCCGCATCACTGCCC
>JBAXUC010000063.1:0-8555 GCA_037129855.1 Actinomycetota bacterium
GCCATCCCACCAACCGCCGAACAAGCGCCAGATATTTCTGACAACAAATTCTGGTTCGTCATAGAGCGGACGAAGGTATGGCTTACCAAGAGTGGCTTCAGGTACGCGCACAGTATGGATGATGGTGTTCAGTGTTTCGCCGGCGTTCATCATGGTGACAACGTCGCGCACAAGGTCTTCTAGTGCTGTCGCAATCTCATCAAGCACTCGTGCGATGCGCTCTTTGCCGGCAATAGGTAATCCGTGTGCAGGCAGCAGTAGTTCAGGGCCTTTTGCAATCATGGCGCGCAAGGCAGCAGCCCATTCAATTGGCCAGCGCTGAACCTTTTGGGGGTTACCAGCATTTGGGAAATTCCAGATAACGAAGTCGCCTGATGTGATCCACTTCTTTTCAGGAAACCATGACCATAAGTGATCGTCTGTTTCGCCACGCGCATGATGGAATTCAACGGTGTCGTTGCCGAACTTCATTGTGGTGAAATCACTGAGACTGTCTGTGAGTTCCAACGTGTCAATGGGAATGAAATTATTAAGTTTTCGTCCACCAGCTGCTGGGCGTAAATCGTTCAGTGCATTTTCTAGATCGCCCCGAATGCCACCAAATTGGCGCGCATTGATAGCTACGTTCCAGTCATTTGTGTCGCGGTATCGCTGAAAGCGGCGAGTGATATTCTGGTGGCCGATAACGCGAGGAACACGAAAGCCATCTGCTGCCATCCGCGCTGCGAATGGTCCACTGCCACCAACATGATCGGAATGGCCATGCGTATAGACGATTGCCTCAATCGGTTGCGCGCGCCATTGCTGCATCGCATTAACAACTGCTTCGCCAGTATTGGCGTGACTGGCATCGAAGCACACAAGTCCATCGCCGGAGTCCCATACGACGCTATGGCTGAACGATTCGACCATCGCGAGGTTCTCTGCAACCTCAGACAATTGATTATTGGTGCGATTGACGGGGCCATCTGCGATGCCTGAGTCAACAATGCGGGTACTGAGAGCGAGTAGATCAGCCATTGCTACATCTTAGGTAAACCGAGAAAGCGCTCTCCCAAAATGTTGCGCATCACGTTCGATGTACCGCCCATGATGGTGTAACCGGGGCTGTATGCAAGCCCTTTTGCCGCTTCATCCCAGATCATTGCATTAGCACCCATAGCGCGTGACACGAATTCATCAACACGTTGCTGATGTTCTGTGCAGAAGCATTTAGTTGCAGCAGAGAAGCCTGCAGGTGCTTGTTTCAAAGTTTCGCGAATCACCAAGATACGACCGATGCGGTATCCGATTTCGAGCGCAGCGATTTCCTGGCGAACAGTGCGATTCGTGGTGTCAACCATTGCGCATGCTTCGCTGAAGAGAAAGTAGTTCGAGACCAGTCGGTCGATGCCGCCACGCTCATGTTCCAGTTGGCGCATGGTCTGAGAAAATGCAGCGCCTTGTTTTCCGACGAGGTTTCCCTTTGGTACGCGAACGTCTGTATAGAACACTTCACAGAAGTGACGGTTCGTTGTCATGTCTGTAATGGGACGCACTTCAATACCTGGTGTATTCATTGGCACAATAATTTCGCTGATGCCTGCGTGTGGAGGCCCATCGTTGCTTGTACGGCAAATTAGGTAGCAATAATCAGCATCGGCACCGAAACTGGTCCAGATTTTCTGGCCGTTGATTACCCATTCATCGCCATCGTCTTCGGCATATGTTTTTAATGAAGCGAGGTCGCTTCCGGCATTGGGTTCGCTCATGCCAATGCACCACGTTGTCTCGCCAGCCAAGATGCCTGGCAGGAATTCTTTTTGTTGCTCAGGAGTTCCATACTGAATGAGTGCTGGACCCATTTGGCGGTCACCAAACCAGCTCGCTGCAATCGGAGCACCCGCTTTGATCATCTCTTCGCCCACGATGAGACGCTCTATAGGTGGTCGTCCACCGCCTCCGAACTCAGTTGGCCAGATCAGACCGATCCAGCCATGCGACGAAAGCTCGCGCGAGAACTCTTTTGAGTATCCGTTCATCCACGAAGCGGTATCGCGTCCGTATCGGGCTACGCCATCTGCTGCAACGGCTGCTGCCTTCTCGCGCAGGGCAATGTGTTCAGGGCTCCACTCAAAATCCATTACTGAAGATGGTAGGGCGCAGACTTGCGCGAAACGCTATTGTGTACAAGTCTGATACAAGTGAGATTCGGCACATCGCCGACACAAAGAATGAGGTGTTCCCGTGGCAAAGATCAAGGTTGAAAATACGGTCGTCGAACTCGATGGCGATGAAATGACGCGCATCATCTGGCAGTTCATTAAGGACCGACTTATTGTGCCGTACCTCGATATCAATCTTGAGTATTACGACCTTGGTATGGAGCATCGCGATGCAACGGATGACCAAGTAACTATCGATTCAGCCAATGCAATCTTGAAGCACGGCGTAGGCGTGAAGTGCGCCACCATTACTCCAGACGAACAACGTGTTGAAGAGTTCGGCCTGAAGAAGATGTGGAAGTCACCGAACGGCACCATTCGTAACATTCTCGGCGGCGTGGTTTTCCGCGAGCCAATCATTTGTTCAAACATTCCTCGCCTCGTTCCCGGCTGGACCAAGCCCATCGTTATTGGTCGTCATGCACATGGTGACCAATACAAAGCAACAGACTTCAAAGTTCCTGGTGCAGGAACAGTCACTATGACATACACACCTGAAGACGGCAGCGAGCCAATGCAGTTCGAAGTGGCAAAGTTCGGCAAAGACGGTGGCGTCACCATGGGTATGTACAACTTCAATGACAGCATCCGCGATTTCGCTCGTGCGTCGCTTCGTTACGGATTGTCACGTAATTACCCCGTGTACATGAGCACCAAGAACACAATCTTGAAGGCCTATGACGGTCAGTTCAAAGATTTGTTTGAAGAAGTCTTTGTTAATGAGTTCAAGGCTGATTTTGACAAAGCTGGTCTCACATACGAGCACCGCCTCATTGACGACATGGTCGCATGTGCAATGAAGTGGGAAGGCGGATACCTCTGGGCATGTAAGAACTACGACGGCGACGTGCAATCAGACACCGTGGCGCAAGGATTCGGTTCTCTTGGTCTTATGACATCAGTCTTGATGACACCAGATGGCCGCACTGTTGAAGCAGAAGCAGCACACGGCACAGTGACTCGTCATTATCGCGAACACCAGAAGGGCAACAAGACCTCAACGAACCCTGTTGCGTCAATTTATGCATGGACCGGTGGCCTTAAGCACCGCGGCAAGCTAGACAACAATCCAAAATTGCTTGAATTTGCTGAACTTCTCGAGCGTGTGTGCGTGGAAACAATTGAAGCTGGCGAAATGACAAAGGATCTTTCCATTCTCATTTCAAAAGATGCTCCATGGTTGACAACAGAAGACTTCCTCGCAGCACTTGATCGTCGCCTTCAAGCAAAGATGGCCTAAATCATGCGTGCTGTAGTCCTGCGTGAACACGGAGGGCCAGACGTTCTCCAATTCGAAGACGTTTCATCGCCGGTCATTGGTGAACAAGACATTTTGGTCACGGTTGCGGCTACTGCGCTGAACCGCGCAGACCTGTTGCAGCGCATGGGCTTTTACCCGAACCCATTTCCGAGTGGACCTGAAATACCTGGTCTTGAATTTGCCGGCACAGTCGCAGCAATTGGTGACAAAGTCACTGCATGGTCAGTTGGTGATCGGGTGATGGGAATCACAAGCGGTGGTGCGTATGCAGAGCAACTTGCGATTCATGAACGCCAAGCAATGGCGGTGCCCTCTGGTACGTCTCTGCATGATGCTGCGGGAATTCCCGAAGTATTCATTACTGCATGGGATGCGCTTGTCGTACAAGGCGGTCTCACCTCGGGCCGTTGGGCAATGGTGCATGCAGGCGCATCAGGCGTAGGCACTGCAGCAATTCAAATTTGTAAAGCCGTTGGTGCGCGCATTGTCGTTACGTGTTCGGGTGGAAAAGTAGAAGCATGCCGTGCATTGGGCGCTGATGTTGTCGTTGACTACGGAACCCAAGACTTTGTTGCTGAAGTTGCAGCTGCAACTGCAAGCAAGGGCGTCGATGTCATCCTCGATGTCATTGGTGGCGATTATGTCGAACGCAATGTTGCTTCGCTTGCAGTGAAGGGCCACATCATTCAAGTGGGTGTTATGGCTGGCAAGCCTGTGCCGTTCAATGTTGGTTTGTTGCTTGGCAAGCGTTCATCAATCACAGGCACTGTGTTGCGGGCTCGACCTCTGGAAGAAAAGATTGCAATTAGTCAGCGATTTGCCGCTGAAATGTTGCCACTGTTTGATTCGGGCGAGTTGAAGCCCGTCATTGACTCAACGTATGCATTTGCCGACATAGCGTCGGCTCATGAGTACATGGCCACCAATGGCAATGTCGGCAAAATTGTTATTACCGTCGCCTGACGGATTTTTTAGCGCTTCGCAGCAGGAATGTATGGGCGCTCGTCTGAGCCGGTGTACCACTGGCGAGGACGACTGATCTTTTGTTCTTTGTCGTTCAGAAGTTCTTGCATGTGGGTCAACCAGCCGACAGTGCGAGGAATGGCGAATAATACGGTGAACATGTCAACGGGGAAACCAAGAGCTTGATATATCAGCCCTGAGTAGAAGTCAACGTTCGGGTACAGCTTGCGCGTGATGAAGTACTCATCGTTCAGCGCCACTTTTTCAAGTTCAAGTGCAATGTCTAGAAGCGGGTTCTTGCCGGTGACTTCAAAGACGTCGTATGCAGCCTTCTTGATGATGGTGGCACGAGGGTCAAAGTTCTTGTAGACGCGATGTCCAAAGCCCATCAGCTTGCCTTCGCCAGCCTTAACGCTTTCGACGAATGCGGGAACATTCTTAATGTCACCAATCTCGGTGAGCATCCGCACGACTGCCTCATTTGCGCCACCATGAAGTGGGCCGTACAACGCTGCAGCTGCGGCAGCAGTGGCTGTGTACGGGTCTGAGTTGGCAGAACTGACAACGCGCATTGCTGTGGTGCCACAGTTCTGTTCGTGGTCTGCATGAAGAATGAAGAGGACATCCATGGCATGAGCAAGTACCGGGTTGACTTTGTAGTCATCGCCAATCTTGAACATCATGTTCAGGAAGTTTTCGCCGTATGACAAAGCATTGTCTGGGGATACGAAGGGGAGGCCTTGGCTGAATCGGTAACACATTGCTGCAATGGTGGGTACTTTTGCGACCAGCCGCAGAACTTGTTTCTCGAATGAATCTTTATCGAAGATGTCCTTCGCGTCGTCATAGAAAGTTCCGAGTGCAGCAGTTGCGGAAATGAACATACCCATTGGGTGGGCGTCGTAATGGAATCCGTCAACAAAACGCTTACGCATGTTTTCGTGAATCATGGTGTGATGAGTGACATCAAGTTCCCATTTTTCAAGTTCTTGCGTTGTTGGCAGTTCACCCTTGAGAAGGAGATAGGCGACTTCAAGAAATGTTGAATTTTCGGCAAGCTGCTCGATCGGGATACCGCGGTAGCGAAGAATGCCCGCGTCGCCATCGAGGTAGGTGATGGAAGAGGCACATGATGCGGTGGAAAGGTACGCAGGGTCGTACATGAAAAGGCTTGGGTCTAATTCGCGCAATGCTGCAGAACTAAAGACTCCGCCTGTGATGGGAACCGTGACTGTTTTTCCGGTTCTATCATCTGTGATGGTGATTGTGTCAGTCATGTGGGATCTCCTCGACTGTAATTTTTGCGTGCGAGGGCTTTCTCCCCCGCAGACAGGTTAGGCGAACTGACACGCTGAAACCCACTCAAACGGGTGAACAGACAACTACAACGGGGTGTTGTCGTGTTTGCGAGAAACCAAACGTTCACGTTTGTCGCGGAGCATGTGAAGTGCTGCACAAATCTCTCGGCGAGTATCTGCCGGGTCAATGACGGCATCGATGTAACCACGCTCAGCGGCGATGTACGGGTTCAGCAACCGGGCAGAATAATCCGCTTCGAACTCGGCTCGTTCTTCAGGGGTGGCTCGACGTTGCAGGATTGCCGCAGCTTGGCCAGCGCCCATTACAGCCAATTCTGCACATGGCCACGCAAGGCACAAGTCGTTGCCCATCTCTTTTGAGTCCATCACGATGTATGCACCTCCGTAGGACTTGCGCAGAACAACACAGATGCGGGGCACGGTGGCGCGTGCGTATGCAAACACCAATTGCGCGCCATGGCGAATCATGCCGCGCCATTCGAGGTCCTTGCCCGGATAAAAGCCAGGAGTATCGACCAATGTGAGAACCGGAATATTGAAGGCGTCACAGAACGCCACAAATCGAGCAGCTTTTTGTGATGCAGGAATATCTAGAGTGCCTGCAAGAGAAATGGGTTGGTTTGCAACTATGCCAATGGGGTAGCCAGCCATATGTGCAAATGCCGTGACGACATTGCTAGCCCACCATGGTTTCATTTCGAAGTAGATGCCGTCATCGGCGATTGATTCGATGACATGTCGAACGTCGTAACTGCCTGTTGATGTGGTGGGAATAAGGTCGCCGGCTTCTGGCGTCAACCTGTCGTCTGGGTCAGACGTTGGCATCACCGGCGCTAGTTGGTCAACGCCGTTCGGAAGGTATTCGAGTAATTCTTCTAACCACACTGTGGCTTCATCAAGGTCGGCAACAACAACTGAACTCACGCCAGTGTGTCGTGCGTGTGTGCCTGCGCCGCCAAGTTCGTCGGTGCTGACGTCGATGCCAGTGAACTCAACAACCATCGTTGGGCCGCTCACAAATGCGTATGCATCTTGCGTCATCACGACAAAGTCGGACAAGCCAAGAAGAAGTGCAGGGCCAGAGACAGCGGGCCCTATAACAATGCTGATCGTGGGAACTACTCCTGAACAATCTGCAAGAGCTTTGGCTGCAGTGCCCCAACCATGAAGTGCTGCGATTCCTTCAAGAATGTCTGCGCCAGATGATTCCATCTGCACAACAAGCGGTATGCCTTTTGTGCGTGCTGTGTCAGCAGCTGTGGCAATGACATACGAGGCTGCGGCACTGAGTGCACCACGATGGAGCGAGCCGTCGACTGTAAGCCACACAACATGTCGGCCTGTCGACAAAGTCACGACATTGGCTTGCGCGGCGCCGGGAACCTTGTGTTGTAGTCCCACCATCACGTTCTGAGTGTTGGGCTGGCTTGTACTCACTAGGTACAGACTAGACAGTGAGCGAGGTGAGGGTTCCCTTGGTGGGTTTCACGCCAATTTCAAGAGAAATCCCTGGCTGCTTCGGGCCGTGCCGGTTCACCATGTCAAAGGCTCTGTCACGAACAGCGAGTGTTGCTCTGTTTGGCCGAGGGCGCGGGCGCTGTACCCATCCCACAACGCGGCGGGGTAGTTCGGGCACAGGGATGCGTACAAAGTTTCCTTCCAGCCATCCAGGCACGGCACTTGCAGGAACAATGGCGGGGCCGAACCCTTCAAACACGAGCGACGCCATCAGGCGAACACCGTCTATTTCTGCTTGTGACTGCAGAGCGACTCCTTGGTTAGCAGCTGCGCGATCAATAATGCGACGTTGTGCTGTGCCGCGAGGCGCAAGAAGAATTGGGTGCAATGACAACTCTTCCAAACTAATAGTCGTGTGAGTTGCTAGTTCATGAGATTTTGGTGCAATAAGGAATAATTCCTCTGCGAATAATTCTCTGACATCAAGACTTGTGTCAGGAATGGGGAGATGCACTATTGCTGCGTCTATTTCTCCGCTCGTGAGTCTCAATATGAGCGAACTTGTTACACCTTCAATAACAGTTGTGTGTACGCCAGGATGATGACGCTGCAGTGATGCCAAGAGAGACGGCATCAGCCATCGTGCAGTAGTACCGATACTTCCGATGCGGCAGTCGCCGGTAGTGGAAGAACCAAGTGAATGAATATCTGCATCAATGTCTTCCATTTCGTGCAAGATGCGCCGAGCGCGGATGGCCACCATGTCGCCTTCGTCGGTCAGGACTCCGGTTGATCGGTCGATCAGGGAAGTGCCGAGTTCCTTCTCAAGGCGACCTATGTGAGCAGAGACATTTGATTGGACTGTGTCGAGGGCCTTGGCAGCTGCGGAAAAGGTGCCGTGGTCAGCAATTGCCACCAGGCTCTGTAATTGCTTGATTTCCATAGGGAAAGCCTCATTTCTGTCCTGTCGCTAGCCTATCTCTAAAGACGATAGCAACTATCGCCTCGTTCAACTTGAGTGTTCACGCATTCACGTGCATACTTTCACTAACAGATCGCGCCGGACATGCCCCCCATAGTCCGGCCGAATGAACCCAACATAATGATCCCCCCCGATCATGGGTTTCGGTTGAGAGGCCCCGCTTAGGCGGGGTCTTTCCCATTTCTCGGCACATGTGGAAATGTAATCGTCTGTTGCTGGCGTAACCTTCGCGCGTGGCACATGCAGCGTTTTTTGATCTTGACAGAACAATTTTGTCTGGTGCATCTGCACATGTCGTGAGTCGCGTTCTTCGTGAGACGGGAATAGTCACGCGCACAATTCCAGGCGAGTCGTTGATGTATTCAATT
>JBAXUC010000064.1:0-8247 GCA_037129855.1 Actinomycetota bacterium
GTGCTTGCATGACTGCACTTCACTTCGTTTGTTTCAATTTCAAGGTTCGGCACACTTTCGGCCCACGCACCTTCACTAAGTGTGAGGTTGCGGTTCGTTTGGAAAGCCTGTGAGTGCGCAGCGTTTGGCTTGATGTGGATCAGGCCGGTGTACACACTGCGAGCGGTGTCACGTACGGCACCTTTGAACAACAAGTCGCTATGGGTACGAGGTGCTTCATGAATCTGCAATGTGCGGAAGTCATGCATTTGTGTGCCACCTGCGAAATACAGAGCCACTTGCTGAGCTGATGCACCTTGTTCGACAAGACGAACTTCGGTACGCATACGGGCGTAGTCGCCACCAAGGGCAACTGTTGCAATGCGAGTAGTGGAATCACGATGACCAGCTGACTGCTGATGACCGATTTGCCATGTGTTGTGACCGAGCTGGTTGATGGTGAGGTAGCTCACGCGAGCTGCTTTACCCGTACGTACTTCGAGAACAGGAACAACCAGTGAATGAATGTTGTCGTTTGAGATGAATGTCTCAATAACGGTGACTTCTGAGTTCTCTTCAGCATCAATGACAAGACGCGGGTACGCAACAACGCCATCAGCTTCGAGGTGATGAACGATATGAATTGCACCTTCGACTACAACACCCTTTGGAATACGCAGTGAAATAACGTCAGCATTCGTGCCATTGAGTTCAGCAAAAATGTCTGGGTTTGATGTCATGGCGATACCAGCCAACGACTCAGTGACGCGGACTGAATCAGCGCCAACAGTTTCTGTGCGCAGGTGTCCGTGCGTGTATGCGGACATATCAAGTTCGGCGATGCGGCTGTAGCGCCAGATTTCTTCGTCAGTGCTTGGCATGACTATTGCGGGGGTTGCGTTCATGTGATTTTTCTCTTAGGACTTCTTGCGTCGCCACCAGCGGGGCTTAGCGTTTTTTTCTTTATCTACTTCTTCCAAGATCGAAGCGCCCATGGCGTTAATGATCTCTTCTGCTGCATCTAATACAGCTGCTGCTGATCCATCGTCTAGGCCGGGAACGTCGCGTGGAGTTGGTGGCGGAACAACACTTCCGTGCGCCCATGCAACATCAGCGAGACGACGCTCGTATCCGTCACATGGTTCCGGACAGCGCCATGGCGCGTCAGGAGCCAAGTCAAGGTTGCACTTGCGTACAGCATCTCCGGTCGCATACGTGCGACTTTCAAAGTGCTTGCATTCAGTGCGCATTGACATGGTGAACCGACGGCGTGATCAGCCGATGGAACCTTCCATCTGCAATTCAATGAGGCGGCTCCACTCAACTGCATATTCCATTGGCAATGTGCGGGTAACGGGTTCGATGAATCCGTTCACGACCATGCTCATGGCTGCTTCTTGAGTGAGTCCACGACTCATGAGATAGAACAACTGCTCGTCGGCAATCTTTGACACTGTTGCTTCGTGACCAATCTCTGCGTCTTTCGCGCCCACTTCCATGTACGGGAATGTGCGGCTTTCGCTTTGGTCGTCAAGAATCAATGCATCACACTGAACGTGGCTCTTGCAGCCGTATGCACCTTCGTCAATGCGAACAAGGCCGCGGTATGCAGTGATGCCGCCGTCTTTGCTGATTGATTTCGACACGATCTTTGATGTGGTCTCTGGTGCTGCGTGCACCATCTTTGCGCCAGCATCTTGATGCTGGCCAGCACCTGCATACGCAACAGACAACACTTCACCAGTTGCTTTTGGACCCATCAAATACACGCTTGGGTATTTCATGGTGAGCTTTGAACCGATGTTTCCGTCGATCCACTCCATGTGGCCTTCTGCTTCAACGCGCGCACGCTTGGTAACAAGGTTGTACACGTTTGGTGACCAGTTCTGAATAGTTGTGTACGTCACGTGAGCACTTGGCTTCACGATGATTTCAACAACAGCAGAGTGCAAAGAGTCTTTTGTCCATACTGGGGCTGAGCAGCCTTCGATGTAATGAACTTTCGAACCTTCGTCAGCAATGATCAGTGTGCGCTCGAATTGACCAGCGCTCTCTGAGTTAATGCGGAAGTAGGCCTGCAATGGCATTTCACATTCGACGCCTGGTGGAACATAAATGAATGATCCACCGGACCATACAGATGTATTGAGCGCGGAAAACTTGTTGTCGCCAGGAGGAATAACAGTGCCGAAGTACTGCTTCACAAGGTCTGGGTATTCGCGAAGTGCGGTATCCATGTCGCAGAACAAGATTCCCTGCTCTGAAAGCTCGTCACGGTTTCTGTGGAACACAACTTCCGATTCGTATTGCGCAGTAACACCAGCGAGGTATTTGCGCTCGGCTTCAGGAATTCCCAACTTCTCGTACGTGAGCTTCATTTGCTCTGGAAGGTCATCCCACTCGTCAACTTGTTCCGTTGCTGGCTTCAAGTAATAGAAGATGTCTTGGAAATCGATATCGGGCATGTTTGTGGCGAACCACGGAGCCATTGGCTTGCGATCAAAAATTCCGAGGCTGCGAATACGCAAATCTGTCATCCACTTTGGCTCGCCCTTCCACCATGAGATCTGCTCTACGACGCGCTGGTTAAGGCCTTTGACTGGTTCGAAGGCATATTCGATTTCGTCGCTCCAGCCGAGGCTGTACTTACTGAGATCAAGGTCGAATGACGTCATGTGGGTTTCCTTCTATTCCTTGCCTACGGGTTCCCCCTGAGCAATTAACACTACGGCCATAGTAACAATCCCCAGGCGGGAACCCACGCAGATAGCGTCAATCCCTTCATGGAATGTTTCGGTCTTGTCGGTCTCCCCAATGCGGGCAAATCCTCGCTTTATAACGCACTCACCGGTGGCGGGGCCTTGGCTGCTCCCTACCCCTTTGCCACGAAGGATCCGAACATCGGAATCGCCAAAGTGCCCGACAACCGCCTGCTCGCTTTGGCAGAAATGTCGAAAACAAAAAGCACGGTGCATGCAGCGGTTCAAGTGGTCGATATTGGCGGTCTTGTAGAAGGCGCAAGCAAGGGCGAAGGTCTTGGAAATAAGTTTCTCGCCAACATTCGTGAAGTCGATGCAATCGTGTACGTGTTGCGCGCGTTCAAAGACCCAGACGTCATGGGTCCTGATGATCCGCTCGAACATTTGCGCATTGTTGAACTTGAACTTGCACTTGCTGACTTAGAGACAGTGGAAACACGCCTCAAACGAGTCAGCAAAACTGCTCGCGTTGATAAAGGCAACCAAGAAGAAGCTGCATTGCTGCAACGAGCATTTGATGCGTTGGCTGAGGGACTGCCTTTGTATCGAGCAGGAATGTCTGCAGATGACCGCGAAGCACTCGCGCCGCATTTCTTGCTCACTAACCGCCGTGTGCTTGCAGTGGTCAATGTTGGTGAGAACGAACTTGACACGATTCCTGCGATGGAGGCTCGTGTTCGTGCAGAACTGTGCCCTCCTGGCTCTGTGCAAGAGCACGAAATTGAAGTGCTCGGTATGAGCGTGCAGATCGAAGCAGAAGCGGCTCAGCTAGAGCCAGCAGACCGCGCCGAGATGCTCGAGGCACTCGGCCTTGGTGAAGGCGCACTCACAAAAATGGTTCGCTCTGCGTTCCACTTGCTCGGTCTACGCACCTATTTCACCACCGGAGAAAAAGAGACCCGTGCATGGACATTCCATGCTGGCGACAAAGCCCCCGTGTGCGCCGGAAAGATTCACTCTGATATTCAGCGTGGGTTTATTCGTGCCGAAGTCATCCACTGGGATGAACTTATTGATCTCGGATCATGGAATGCCGCCAAAGATGTCGGCAAGCTTCGTTCTGAAGGCAAAGAATACGAGTTTGTTGACGGCGACGTCACCGAGTTCCGCTTTAACGTATAGGTAGCGACACGGAGGTCACCATGAGTGCACCACAAGAATTCGAACCCATCTGGCTTGTCAGCAAAGGCCATGTATTGGCAGCTGGTGCTCGCACCATTACTCGCGCTCAACGACGTCGTGGCCTCATTGGCGTTGCTGTTATTGAACAACCTCTTGTGCTTGAACCATGCAATTGGGTGCACACGATCGGCATGAAAGCAACAATTGATGTTGCCTACGTTGCACCGAACAACATCGTGACACAGACTGCAACTATGAAACCGTGGCGAGTTGGTGCTCGTATCCCTGCAACAGCACTCATTATTGAAGCTGCCGCGGGCTCATTTGAGCGCTGGAACCTGCGTATTGGTGATGAAGTTGAGGTACGCCATGTCGAACGATGACAATGTCACCTCTGCAATTCATGCAGGCTTGTGGTTGGTTGCAACACCTATTGGAAACCTCGAAGACTTATCACCGCGCGGAGCCGCAGTGTTACGCGCAGCGACCATCATTTGTTGTGAGGACACTCGCCATAGCGGGTCATTGCTGAAGCGAATTGGGGCTTCACCAGAACGACTGATCGTTACCAATGAACACACGGAGCACGATGCCATCGAATCTGTTTTGTCGTATTTGTCTACTGGTGCAGTTGTCGCATTGATTTCCGATGCAGGAACTCCAGCCATCAGCGACCCAGGCGAACGCCTTGTACGGGCAACAATTAATGCCGGGTACACCGTGCATTCAACCCCAGGGCCAGCTGCCTTTGTTATGGCTATAGCTATGAGCGGATTACCAACAGCACGTATTGCCTTCGACGGCTTTTTGCCACGCAGTGGAAGTGAGCGTCGCGAGCGACTAACAGAGGTTGCACGTGAACGCCGCACCACTGTGTTGTACGAAGCACCGCACCGCCTGGAGAAAACTTTGGTTGACCTGGCGGACGTATGCGGCAATGATCGCCTTGTGGTCCTGGCGCGCGAACTCACCAAACTTCATGAAGATATGTGGCGCGGCAGCCTCGGAGATGCTGTTGTTCATTCCCGCACTGTTGAACCCCGTGGTGAATATGCATTAGTCATTGCACCTGTAACGGCAGAATCAGTTGACGTGACAGATGACGACATTCGCAATGAACTGACATCCCGTACATCTGCTGGCATTTCAAAACGCAGCGCAGTTGATGAAGTAACTGCAGCACTTGGTGTCTCACGCAAACGTGTCTATGCAATTTCGGTGACGTTATGAGCACTCCTGAAAAGACAGCCGCCTTCTTTGACCTTGACCGCACACTTATTGCCGGCTCGTCTGCATTTGTGTTTGCACGTGCGGCGTACGACGCAGGACTTATTCGCCCACAGGAGTTCATCGGCGATGCAATCGGGGCAGTGAAGTTTCGTCTTGTTGGCTCTAGCGATAACTCAAGCACCAACGTGCGTGATCGTATTTTGTCTGCTGCTGGCGGAGCTAAACAAACCGATTTGTTGGCACTAAACGAAATAGTTCTTCCTGAACTTCTTGGCCTCATTCGACCAGAAGCGCGTGCATTACTTGAACAACATCATGCTGCCGGCCGCGAAACATGGATTGTTTCCGCATCTCCTATTGAAATTGTCGAGCCACTTGCAATCGCACTCGAGATGACTGGCGGCATTGGCACGCGCGGCGAAGTTGACAACGGCGTCTACACAGGTCGCCTTGCTGGCCCATTCTGTTACGGACCAGGTAAAGCAGAAGCAATTGCAGCCATCGCGGCAGAGCGCAATATCAATCTTGCGGATTCATGGTCATATTCAGACTCCATGAGCGATGTTCCCATGATGGAAATTGTGGGCAATGCAGTTGCCGTTAACCCTGATGCGCAATTGTCTGCACTTGCACGTTCGCGCGGATGGCCAATTGTTGTTTTTGCTCAACGATCAAAGATGTTGGCGCGACGAACAACAACGATCACTGCTGCGATTATTGGTATGGCCATTACGTACTCGCTCGGCGCACGCAGCAGCAGACGTTCTTAGTCTGTACCTAACGGCGACAGGGCCAATTGGCGGCTCATTGCAACAACGTTGCCAGCTGAGTCCCACATCACGCCATCTTCTTCCCAGTAGCCACCTTGTGTGAGCGCACTGTTGAACTCACACAGAATTGGCCCCGGCACAGGCACTCCACGTACATGCACAGTGAATTCAATAGTGGGTACCCACCCCTTCATTCCGAACAAGTTGAACGTGACTGGTGGAAATGCATCAGCGGCAAGCAACAACGAAAGCGTGTCAACGGGCCGACCATCCTTAAAGGCGAAGTATCCACGTACGCGCGCAATGCCGACAGGTTCGTTCGTTGCAAAGCCCACATCATCAGGGTGAAGACGCATATCAAGACGCGAACCTAGGCCTGGTTTCATATCGGGGTTTGCCGGACGTATTGGGCACTCTTCAAACGCAACCATGTCAGGCATGACCAATGTGTTCGACTGCGCACCAATTGATGCATCAACATCACCAAATGTTCCGATTGAACGAACAACATCACGACCATCGCGAGACATCGAAGCAACAACTGTTGACAGCCGCTTGCCTGCTTTCACCACTTCACATGTTGTTGTTGCAGGACCTTCTGGTGCTGGCGACAAATAATGCATCGAAATTGATACAGGATGCGAGCGGCCGCTCTCTGCACGCATGGCATTGCCGACTAATGCCAATAAGTAGCCGCCGTTTGCGTTGCCATTGATATCCCACCGATCTTCAACTGGCGTGTCGTACACACCATTGCCAAGCGGGGTGGGGCGTGTGGCGTGATCGAACTCGAAAGGCATTCGTACGAGGTTACGAAGTAAATGTCGCAATAAACGAACCGACGACAAGAAGCGTCGTGGCGTAGCCTGTCTAGGTGGCCAAGTACTACCTCACCACTCCAATCTATTACGTCAACGCGCAACCACATCTTGGTCACGCGTATACGACCATTGTCGCTGACGCATTAGCAAGGTGGCACCGCCTTCTGGGTGACGACGTACATTTCCTTACCGGAACAGACGAGCATGGCCTCAAGATTCAGCAAGCTGCAGAGGCTGCTGGTACTTCACCACAAGAATTCACAGATTCCATCGCGCCTCTGTTTCAACAAGCCTGGCAACGACTCAATATCTCGAATGACGATTTCATTCGTACTACCGAAGCGCGGCACAAAGTTGGAGTACAGAAGTTGCTACAGGCATGTTTTGATGCGGGCGATATCGAACTCGACAAATACAGCGGTTTGTACTGCGTTCCCTGTGAGGCCTATTACACGGAAGACGATCTTGACGGGGAAAACTGCCCCATTCACAAGCGCCCTGTGCAACACGTTGAAGAAGAGAACTACTTCTTCCGTTTGTCACGCTTTGAACAACGACTCATTGATTGGTATTCACTGCACCCAAGCGCAGTAGTGCCAGAACACCGAGTGAACGAAGTTCTGGGATTCATCAAACAGGGTTTGCAAGATTTTTCTGTCAGCAGAAAAACACTCACATGGGGCATTCCTCTTCCTTTTGACTCTTCACACGTTGCCTATGTGTGGTTCGACGCACTTGCTAACTACATCACCGCAATCGGTTACGGCTCCGATGATGAAATGTTCAACAAATGGTGGCCTGTTAACCACCATCTCATCGGAAAAGACATCATTCGCTTTCACAATGTGTACTGGCCTGCCATGTTGATGTCAGCAGGCATTGAACCACCAACCGGCTATGCAGTCGGTGGCTGGCTTCTTGTTGGCGGAGAAAAGATGTCGAAGACATCAGGAAATGTGGTGAACCCGCTTGACCTTGTTGACGAATTCGGAGTTGATGGTTTCCGTTATTACGTACTTAGTGATACGTCATACGGCAACGATGGTGACTTCACATACGAAGGTCTTGTTTCTCGATACAACTCAGACCTTGCAAATAACCTTGGCAACCTTGCAGCACGCATTGCTTCTGTTGTTGACAAAAAGTGCGCTGGTCTTGGTACCGCGCCTCACCCAGATAGCCCGTTGGCCGCGGCAGCCAAAGATGCCGTTGCCGAAACGTCTGCATGTTGGCAATTAGTGCAGCCAAGTCGCGCACTTGAAGCAACATGGTCTCTCATTCGTGCCACTAATGCACATCTTGAGAATAATGAACCATGGAAAGCAGAGCCAAGCGATCAGCTGAACACTGTGATGGGCGATGCACTCGAGGCATTGCGTATCGTCACATTGCTTGCGTTTCCAGCTATTCCCGACACTGCTCGTGAAATTTGGCGCCGCATCGGAATGACAACAGACATTGAACAATGTCGCATTCCTGTCGATACTGCGTGGGGCCTATACCGCGCCGGTTCTCCTGTTGAAAAAGGAACACCGCTCTTTCCTCGACGCACCATCGCATGAGCAT
>JBAXUC010000065.1:0-8069 GCA_037129855.1 Actinomycetota bacterium
CTTTCTTAGCAACTGGCTTCTTCTTTGCAGGAGCTGCCTTCTTCACAACCTTCTTGGCTGCTTTCTTAGCAACTGGCTTCTTCTTTGCAGGAGCTGCCTTCTTCACAACCTTCTTCGCAGGTGCTGGTGCAACTGCGCGCTTGACTGTGTTCACCTTTGGTGCTGCAGTGACACCGAGTGCGATGTCCTTGAAGCCCTTGAGTGCGGTGATCTTGGCAACTGTTTTTGCCTTGATCTTGATTGTTTCGCCTGTGGCTGGGTTACGACCCATACGGGCTGGACGCTTGATCTTTGCAAATTTCGCAAAGCCTGAGATATTTACAATCTCGCCTTTGGCGACGTTCGCAAGGATGACGTCGATTGTTCCTTCAACCATTTTGGCCGCTGTCTTATTATCGACATCGGTGTGAATGGCTACTGCTTGGATGAGTTCACGTTTCTTCATAAGCAAAAACTTATTCCATCTGCGCACTCAAATCGTGGATATCCATTGACTTTTTTGTCACTCGGGCAAAAGTCACTTTTCTGGTTCTTCGAGACTTGTTCAGTTTGGTGGAAGGTGCCCGAGAGGGATAGAAGGCTTGACACAGAAGAGAATTCAAATTGTCTGGTCTTACCCATTAGGAAGAAAACCCATGTTTTATTGGGTTATCAGCCACTATGTGACCAAATGGACTGAAGGTCAGTTCATTTCGAAGCGCTGAGTACAGTCCTCAATGAAGCGCAAATGGGCGTCGAGAAATTCGTTATCTGTGATCTCGCCGTCGTACCACTGGTTGTTGATGGCATTTCGTCCACCCACTAACGCGCCCACAAACGCTGAGGTGTGGGGGTTCGTTGGCGGCAGGTCCAGGTCTCCGGCTATAGCGAAACTTAATTCCACAATGATCCGCCATTTTTGGGCGCCGTCCAAGCTTTCAAGGATGGGGTCGGGTTCAAGGCCAAGTCGGTCTCTACGCACTCCGGCCACGTAGTTCACCATGGTGATGTCTGGGGGATTAATCAAACTGAGTGTTTGGGCTGTGACTACTTCTTTCCAGACCTTAAGTGCGCTGGACTTGCGATGAATCAGCGCATCGGCGATCATTTCGGTCCGATCGGCAACTATTGCGATACGAAGTTGGGCTTTGCTCTCGAAGTAGCGCAGCAGGGTTTGAGTCGAAACTCCGACTTCATCAGCGATGTCTTGAAGGGTTGTGCCGCTGTAGCCCTTGGTTGCGAATAATTTTTGGGACGCGCTAAGGATTGCCAGCCTGGTTGCTTCCTTCTTCCGTGATCGAAGGGTCGGTATCGGAAGGGCGAATTTCTCAGTTTTTGGATTCTCGGGTGTCATATTGTGTTACTCACTCTAATTTGACAATGATTAACATTAGTCGTATTGTGACAAATGTCGCATATTGATGCTTCACATACTTTGTTCGGGGGGACATTATGCGCTCACTATTGAAGAATTCTTCATCACGTAGGACTAGGTCGCGGTTAGGTCCAATTGCAGTCCTTGCTTTGGTCTGTTCTTTAGTTGCGTGTTCTAGTAGCTCTGGATCCGACTCAAGTAGTTCCGACAGCACAGCTGTGGCTAGCGGTCCGGCACGTGACCTCATCATTGCTCGCGCAATGGACACAACAACTCTTGATCCAGAGCGCATGTGGTGTGACACCTGCATGATCATTCTCAAAGCGACGTATGAGCAGATGATCAATGTTGATCCTGCTGACGTTTCACATTTGCTTCCAGGTTTGGCAGAGAAATGGGAAGTTAACGACACCAGCACCGAGTTCACGTTTCATCTCAATCCGAAAGCAACCTTCGCCGATGGAACTCCGGTGACATCTGCTGATGTGAAATGGAGTTGGGAACGAATAGCAAATATTAAGGCCGGTGCTTCGTTTATGCCGACGGGTCTTGTTGTTGTTGAAACCCCTGACCCGTTAACAGCAATTGCAAAATTTAAAGCTCCCAATGCGCCTTTCCTAAGTATCTCCGCTGCCGCGATGGGAATGAGCATCGTCAATTCGAAGTCCGCCACGACTCAAGCAGTTGCGAAGTCTGGTCCCGGAGCTGACCTAGATAAGGCAGCTACTTGGTTTGACAAAGGAAATTCCGCTGGAAGTGGCATGTACACGATCACTGATTACAAAGCGGGTGAAAGCATCACAATGACGCGTAATGAAAAATATTGGGGCACAAAAGCAAAGTATCCATCAATCACAATTAAAAACGTGGCAGATGCTTCAACTCAATTGCAGATGCTTCAGCAAGGTGATGTCGATATTGCAATGAATATTGCGTTCGATTCACTCACCCAGTTACAGGGCGACTCAAACATTGTGGCTGAACCACTGGACTCGTTTAACTTCATCTACTTGAATCTCGCTCCATGGGCTGCAGGTGGGAAAGATCTCGCAGATGTAAAAGTTCGGCAGGCTATTCGTTTGGCAATTGACTACAATGCGCTGTTGCAGAATACACTTGCAGGCCACGGGCGTTTGCAAGCCACGGTCATTCCTAACGGGTTGCCAGGGACCGAGGGGCTGACACTGCCCGCACAAGATATTGCAAAAGCGAAAGAATTGATGGCTTCCGCTGGTAAATCTGCTGGATTCACAATTGACGCTCAATTTTCTGACGCCAATATTTATAACGTTCAAATGACAACGATGTACCAACAAATTCAGCAAGATTTGAAGAAAATCAACATCAGGCTTAATTTGGTTCCGATTGCGGCCGCCAAATATGCCGATGTGTATTTAGCTAAGAAAATTGCATTAGGAAATGTGTACTTTGCTCCGGACTATATGGATGCAGCTGAATACATCACATACTTTGCTCGCGTGCCAGGAAGCAACAGAGGTGGTTGGGCTCCAACGGGAGTTACTACTGCTGATGATGATGCGACGCAAACAGCAACCTTGGCGAAGGCGCTTGCAATTGCAGACGGAACAAAACGAGGAGTGCTGTATAAAGAGATCGGTCAGGCAATGATAAATGATGCTTATTCAATTCCACTTTTGAATCCGCAAATTCTTTTTGCTCATCAGAAAGATATTGGAGGCATCGGTCTTAGCCCATGCTGCACTCTTGATGTCACTTTATTGAAGTAGCAATTTACTTACGAAGTCAATGTCTAGGTACATCTTCCGTCGTTTAGTGGCGATGCCGTTAGTTCTTCTCGGCATCGTCACATTGACGTTCTTTGCATCGCGGTTAGCTGGCGATCCCATCGTGTCAATCGTTGGTCTTCGTGGTGCGGGAAATGCAGATACAGTCGCCGCAGCCCGTGCGAAGTGGGGACTTGATGGGAGCATTATTCATCAGTACTTGGTGTATCTCAGTCATCTCGTTAGAGGTGATTTAGGAATATCAATCACCACCAGACAATCAGTGGTCTCAGATATAGCGCGGAAGCTTCCAGCTACCGGAGAATTAGCTATCGGGGCCATGTTGTTTGGGGGGGTAGGAGGAGTTCTGCTTGGCGTACTTGCAGCAGCTCGAAAAGGCCGCTGGGTCGATTCAGTCATACGTGGTTTTGCGGTCGCCGGTGCATCGTTACCAGTGTTCTGGACAGCACTGGTTCTTCTTTTCTTTCTTTATGCAAAAACTGGATGGTTGCCGGGACCCGGGCGCTTACCAGCTCGAATCGACCCACCTCTTCATCGAACGGGTATGTACACGGTTGATGCGCTGTTATCTGGAAACTTCACTCTCTTCAGACAGACGTTGATGCGACTTTTACTTCCTTCGTTTGTCCTCGGATGGGCACTAATGGGTGGGGTTGCCCGTACGGTTCGCGCGACAGTTTTAGATGAACTTCATTCTGACTATGTGAGAACTGCTCGATCAAAGGGAATTAGTGAACGTGCAGTATTCATTGGTCATGTTTTGCGTAACGCGATGTTGCCGATACTGACCCTGTTAGGGCTGTCATTTGCCTCCCTTCTTACGGGAGCCGTCCTAGTTGAAAACATCTTTTCTTGGAATGGCTTGGGCCAATACACCGTGCACGCGGCGCAGGCGTTGGATTACCCCGCACTGTATGGAACATGCATGACAGGGGCTTTGATGTTCCTTACCGCAAACTTGGTAACGGACATTTTGTATGGAATAGTCGATCCCAAAGTACGCCTCACATGAACACTCGTTTAGTAGCACTATGTCACGCGCTTCGACGTCCACAGATTGCCTTTGGTGCGATCATTTCACTTTTTTGGTTTCTGGTTGTGATGACTGTGAATCTCTGGGCGCCGTATAAAGCGTATGAGCAGACCGGGGTTCGCTTGTCGCCCCCAAGCTTGCATCATCTCTTTGGAACTGACGTCTTGGGAAGAGACGTGTTCTCACGAGTCATGTATGGATCACGACAATCAATACCTATTGCTGTGGTGGTCATTGTCTTTGCGGTTCTCGTTGGTTCAGTTATTGGGGGCATAGCGGGGTACACGGGAGGGCGACTTGATTCTTTCATCATGCGCATTACAGATGTTTTTATTTCGTTCCCTGCACTGCTGTTTGCAATGGTGATAGCAGCATCGCTAGGTCGTGGTTCACGCAGCACGATGATTGCTGTTTCGGTGACATGGTGGCCTTTTTATGCGCGACTCGTTCGTGGGCAAGTAATGTCCATACGCAACAGAGAGCACATCGAAGCTGCGGTCAGTATCGGCGCTGGTACCTCACGAATTTTACGCAAACATGTTTTGCCTCTAACGATGACTCCGGTGATGGTGAACGCGACATCCGATTTTGGCTTTGTTGTGTTGGTGGTCTCGTCGTTGAGTTTCTTAGGCTTAGGAGCAAAACCGCCGACGCCCGAATGGGGGACAATGGTTGCAGAGGGATCGCAGAATTTCTATCAGTGGTGGCTGGCTCTGACTCCTGGATTAGCAATCGTGACGATAATTCTCGGATTTAATTTTCTTGGCGATGGTGTCAGAGATGAATTAGACAAACGATCGGCAACAAAGTGAACCCTCTGCAACCGGTTCTTTCGATTCATGATTTATCAGTGAAGTTTGCAACACCGACGGGGACTGTCCATGCAGTACGGAATGTCAATTTGGAGATTAGACCCGGAGAAGTTGTAGGCATTGTTGGAGAATCTGGATCAGGCAAAAGCACAGTCATGCTCGCTGCAATGGGGCTACTTGCCGCAAACGCTCGATGTGAAGGATCAGTTAATTTTCAAGAGACCGAACTATTAGGTGCCTCGTCTCGAGTGATGCGCAAGATACGAGGCAAAGGGATTGGCATGATCTTTCAAGATCCGATGACATCTCTTAATCCAGTTCTTTCGATAGGAAAACAAATTTCAGAGGCAGTCATTGAGCATCAAGACTGCACGGGAAAACAAGCGTTTCTACGATCGAAAGAACTTCTTGAACTTGTTTCAATACCTCACGCAGAGGAGCGATTGAGAAGTTTTCCTCATGAATTATCCGGAGGCATGAGACAGAGAATCATGATTGCGATGGCAGTGGCAAATAATCCAGCGTTACTGATTGCAGATGAGCCCACAACGGCTTTGGACGTCACAATTCAAGCCCAAGTTCTCGATGTTCTAGAAAATTTGAGAAAAGAATTGAATCTTGCGATTGTTCTAGTGACTCATGATTTAGGAGTTGTTGCAGGTATCGCGGATTCGGTGCGTGTGATGTACGCCGGAAGATTGGTTGAATCTGGTGACGTACGTGACGTGTTCTATGAAAGTGAACATCCGTATACACGTGCCTTGCTGTCATGCTCTCCCAGACTTGATCATCCTTTTAATAATTTAGTGCCAATAGCTGGCTCGCCTCCAGTTCTTACTGAAATATCGAGCGGCTGCTCTTTTGCCCCTCGATGTGAATACGTTCAGGATGAATGCATTATTTCTCAGCCTGAACTGCGGCCAGTAAACAAGAGTTCCGTTGCCTGTCACGTCGCGCCGATTTCACGAACTATGCGAGGTTGAGCATGGGAGGCAGGGAAGCGCCCATTGTGTTAAAAGTTCGTGATCTCGTGAAGAACTTTGAGTCAAGGTCTACTTTGGGCCGCCAATCAACTGCTGTAGTGCAGGCCGTTTCAGGCGTTTCATTCGACATTCGTCAGGGTGAAACGTTCAGCATTGTTGGTGAATCTGGCTGTGGGAAAAGCACAACTGCTCGTTGTGTCATTCGACTTCTGGAACCTACTTCAGGTTCCATTGAAATGAACGGAACAGAGATTTCTAAATCAAGTTTGAAAGAACTTGTCCCGCTTCGCAGCCAGTTTCAAATGGTGTTTCAAGACCCGCAGGCTTCTCTGAATCCTCGACAACGTGTTCGAGACATTATTGGCGAACCTTTACTCATCCGAGGCGATGACCGAAGCGCCATCGAACAGCGAGTGAATGAGTTGGCACTTCAGGTTCGGCTTCGTACCGAAGATCTTGACCGCTATCCATTTCAATTCTCTGGAGGTCAACGGCAAAGAATTGGAATAGCCAGATCGCTCGCGCTCAATCCAAATCTGATTGCGCTAGATGAACCGGTATCGGCTCTTGACGTGAGTATTCAGGCAGAAATTATTCGCTTATTGAAACAACTGAAAGACGAGATGGGCCTTGCGTATCTCCTGATTGCCCACGACTTAGCAGTTGTCAGGCATGTCAGCGATTACGTAGGCGTGATGTATTTGGGCAAGATCGTGGAGTCAGGTTCTAACGCAGAAGTCTATGAGTCTCCACTTCATCCGTATTCTCAGGCTTTGTTATCAGCAGCTCCAATTCCCGACCCAGATCTTGAGCGCGCTCGCCGTCGAATCATTCTCATCGGCGACGTACCAAGTCCACTTGACCCACCGTCAGGTTGCAGGTTTCGAACTCGATGCTGGAAAGCAGACGAACAGTGCAGTTCGGTTGAGCCCGCACTAGTAGATGTTGGTGGCGGCCACAAAGTGGCGTGCCATTACCCGGAAGAACGCTCGGTTTTTGTTCGCTCTTCCCAATAAATAGAAAGAAATTACATTGAATACAAATGAACTCGTCGCCCGTCGCGACTCACTTTTTGGCGCGGGTGCTCCACTGTTTTATAACTCGCCAGTACATCTCGTTCGTGGTGAAGGGGTATGGCTATACGACGCAGATGGTCGTCAATATTTAGACATGTACAACAACATTCCTGTCGTTGGACACTGTAACCCACGCGTTGTTGAGGCGCTTGCCAAACAAGCATCAACTTTGAACATCCATTCACGATATATCGCCACGAGCGTTCTTGATTATGCAGAGAAAATTCTTAGTGTGCATGCATCGCATCTCAACAATGTTGTCTTTGCCTGTACTGGTACAGAAGCAAATGAGATTGCTATGCAAATGGCAAAGATTGTGACTGGTGGAGAAGGTTTCATTTGTACTGATGCGACATATCACGGACATAGTGAACTAGTGGGGTCTTTGACATACTCACCACGACGCGGACGCAAGAATGTTCATTCTTTCGCCTTTCCAAATATGTATCGACCACTGGTCGACGGAGTAACTGAAGAAGACTTGTGCAACTTGTATTTGGCCGAGGTTCAATCGGCAATAGATGACTTTGTGGCAGAAGGAATAAAGCTTGCGGGAATAATCATGTGTTCTCTTTTTGCTAATGAGGGTCTTCCTACTGTTCCAAAAGGGTTTATGAAGCGTGCAGCTGAGATGGTTCGTGCAGCTGGTGGAGTTGTGATTCTTGACGAAGTGCAAGCCGGATTCTGTCGTTCTGGAAAATGGTGGGGTTACGAAGTGATGGAAACTGAACCAGACATCGTGACTATGGGTAAGCCAATGGGTAACGGAATTCCTCTTGCCGGATGTGTAGCTCGATCCAAATATGTCGAGATGTTTAGGGCCCAGAAGCGCTACTTCAACACGTTTGCATCTAGCCCGATACAGGCTGCATGCGGTATGGCAGTAATTGAAGAAATTGAATCACGAGGTTTGCCAGCGCAGATAACAAGTGTTGGCGCGTATCTGAAGGACGAGATTCTCAAACTTGCTCCGTTGAGTCCCCATATTGGAGATGTTCGAGGGGTTGGGTTGTTTATCAGTGTTGAATGGGTGAAAGACCGAGAG
>JBAXUC010000066.1:0-8033 GCA_037129855.1 Actinomycetota bacterium
TGTCACGCGTCAATGATGCAGATGTAAATGAGCCTTTGACCCAGCCTTCTAACACAGCCATAGTTACTTCCCCGTCAATGCTGCGAGTGCAGACTCAGCCAATGTTTCAGTTCCCAACTTCATCGGTGCAAGATCAATATCTTGGTCACCCATCGCACCGTGTAGGTACCGCGCATAGACACCTTCGGAAATAACCGCCAAGCGAAAACTAGAAAACGCTTTGTAGTACCCGATGTTTGAAACATCACGACCAGTACGTGTTGCGTAGCGTTGTACTAAGTGATCAAACGTGCACGAACCCGGATGTCCAGACGGATCATTATGACGCAACATCGGAACACCAGGATCAGTCCAGTACACACCGATATAGCCAAGATCTGCGAGTGGGTCACCAAGTGTGCATAGTTCCCAATCGAGCACTGCACCAATCTTGCCCGTTGAAATATCAGTAAGGCAGTTTCCGAAGCGATAGTCACCGTGTGCGATTGCAACACCGTGTTGCACGGGAATGTTTTCCGCCAACAACCGAGCTACTTCTTCTACTGCAGGCAACTCACGCGTTTTTGAATTAGCCCACTGTGTGCTCCACCGCTTCACTTGGCGTTCGACATAGCCTTCGCGCTTCGCCAAGTCTCCAAGGCCAACTGCATCAATGTCGACTGCGTGCAGATCGGCTAACACATCAATGAGGTTCTCAGCTGCTGAAGTGCGCAACGCTTCAGGTAACAACAGGCCCTTGTCTGGGCTATCTAGTACAACACCATCAACAAACGCCATTACGTAGAACGGTGCGCCATTGACTTCTTCGTCAGTACACACACCGAGCGTGCGAGGTACAGGGACCTTGGTTTTACCCACGGAAGAAATAATGCGGTGTTCGCGCGCCATGTCATGAGCCGTAGCCAACACGTGGCCCATTGGCGGGCGACGCAACACCATTTGTGTGCCATGAAAGTCAGTGACATGGAAAGTCAGGTTGCTTCGACCACCAGCGATGAGATTGTATGTATACGGACCTTGTGCGCCTTCGATGTTTGCGTTAAGCCACGCCTCTACTTTGACTTCATCGATCCCCTGCATGGAGATAGACCGTATCGCTAATCAACCAGGGCGAACGACGCCAACAACTTTCCACCAGCGAATTGGTCCAATTTTTACAACGTCTCCAGTTCGTGGCGCATGCACCATGGTTCCGTTACCAAGATAAATACCAACGTGGTGAATGGGAGACCCAGTGAATATGAGGTCACCAGGCATTGCCAGTTCTTTCGGGATATGCGGCAATGAATTGAACTGTGCACGTGAATTTCGTTTAAGACCAACCCCAGCCTTGCCCCATGCATACGTGGTGAGCCCTGAACAATCAAAAGCCTTGCCTGGCGAACTCATACCATATCGGTAGGGAACTCCAAGTTGCGACAAGGCAGCTTTAATAGCCGATTGACTACGCGCCGAAACTTTAGGAATATTGCCGTACTTTTTCTGAATTGATGCGTACTTGCTGCTGTACCCGGCAGCTTCTCGTTGTGCATCAGTCAGTGCTTGCGCTTCACGACGATTACGTTCTTCGCGAAGCAAATCAACTAGATCGCCCTGAACTGTTGATTGCAACTGTTCATATCGCGAAGCTAAATCCTCAGCAGCACCCAAACGCTTGTTTGCAACCTCGCCAATGCTGACTGCTTGCTTGCGCTTCTTTTCTAAGGCTGCTTTTTTCTTCGTGAGTGATGTAGCGGTTGCATCAAGTGAATCGGTTGTAAGCGAGCCCTGGTTCATTGCAATTGATAACAGCTGACTGCGCTGTAACGCATCTTGTACTCCACCAGACGATGCGAAAAGATTTGTCAATGTTGAATTACGACCGCCGTGCATGAACTGCGTAACTGCCGACATGTACAACGTGCCTCGCATTTGCGAAAGTTGCGCTTCGGCTGCCGCCACATCTGCTTGAGCTCTATCAATCTCCACGGCAAGGTCAGCTTGATCGGTCAATGACTGGGCGTAATCTTCGCCGAGGGCGTCCATCTGCTCAGCTAGGTTCTCGAGCTGATCGGCAATATTTGCAACCTGGCGACGCTTGTCGTCGACAGAGTCGGCAGAGGCCAGCCCTGGAGAAATGACCGTGCCCCCCATGATGCCAACGGCAAGAAGTGAGACCAGTACGGACCGCAAAGGCCCCCGGTGGTGACGGGTCGAAAACATGACCCTGTCAGGCTACTTGGGTTGCGTTATGGCCTGACGGCGCCCGTTCAGAGCCATACAGGGGTGGATATGAGCCCGTAGGGTCTATTCCCACTCCGTAGTTACTCGGTCAAAAAACCCAGTGTTTATGCGGGTTTCAAGCCGACCAAAACCGAGTGTGTAACTTTTGTGTAAGTCGAGGTTGTATTTTCTAACAAGTTTCATACCTTAATTTTTTTCTTAATCAACGACTTAAGCAAGTTTAAGTTACACACTGTGCAGTTTGATATTAATTCAAGAAAAGGCTGTATTGATCGTTAAAAAATTCTTAAATGCGCTTTAATTCTTGCGAGCAACAACATAAGCATAGTCACCAGAAATCGAAGAATATTTCTGTTTAATGCTTAGAAATTTTCCAGTGCTTAAATCTGCGCTTAGCGAACTAAGTCCATTACCTAGCTCTTCAATGTCGCATATTGACGCGAAAGAAGAAATATTGGAACGCACATTGGGATCAAAATATATCTCAGGCCGTTCTTTACCAGAATATAAAAACATATCTTGTAGTTCGTTGGTAACAAAGAACGGGGCAATGTTTTTTACCTCAAAACCGACAGATTGCAGTGAAGTCACTAATGTTTTTTGATCTGGCATATTGTGAATAGAACGTCGCATCATCTCTGGGAAATAATTACACAGCCAATAGCTCTGCATTTGATCTGGAAACGCCGTAAAAATAATAAAATTCCCTTTATCAATGACACGATAGATTTCCTTAAATGCAGAAGTCAAATCAGTAAAATGATGTATAGCGAGAGAGCAAACAGCGCCATTGAAATACTTGTCAGAGTAAGGCAGTGAAGCTACATCACCTAAAGTCCATTTGATATTTGCATTTTTGTCAAAAGCTTGTTTAAGCATAACTTCAGATATATCAATGCCATACCATTCGCCACCTAAAGTGGCTATTGAAGAAGTATAGTTTCCAGTGCCACAAGCAACATCAAGAAATCTTGAGCCTTTCTCATTGCAAACAAGGCGGGAAATTTCTTGAGTAATTTCAGTATCAGCTTGTCGAGTAAACGTGTATGTTGAACCAATAGAATCGTATAGTTTTTCCATATCGCCTTCCAACATACGTAACTATGATTTCGAATAGTGTCACCAGTGTGTAAGTTTAAGTGTAACTTAAAATTCTCATATTCAATAAAATCAATGACTTAGTGATTTATCAGATTGACACTCAAAAATCAAAAGTCTTTACCACTCACTCACTTAAAAATTCCCGTCATTCCCACTCAATCGTGCCAGGCGGCTTTGAGGTGACGTCGTAGACCACTCGGTTGATACCCGGCACCTCATTAATGATGCGACTCGACATCTTTTCCAAGAGGTCATAGGGCAACCGGGCCCAGTCTGCTGTCATGGCATCGTCGCTAGTCACGGCACGAATGATGATGGGACGGCCATAGGTGCGCTCGTCGCCCATGACCCCAACGCTACGAATATCTGCGAGTACTGCAAAGGCCTGCCAGATTTCGCGCTCGAGACCAGCGGCCTTCACTTCATGACGAACAATTTCATCTGCGTGTTGCAGTGTTGCCACTTTGTCTGGTGTGACTTCACCAATGATTCGTACACCAAGACCAGGACCAGGGAACGGCTGACGCCACACAATGTCGTCGCTGAGCCCAACTTCAACACCGACTTTGCGCACTTCATCTTTAAACAACGCCCGTAGTGGTTCACATAACTTGAGCGTCATGTCGTCAGGAAGTCCACCAACATTGTGGTGACTCTTAATAACTGCAGCAGTTCCGTCGTGTCCGCCACTTTCAACAACGTCTGGATACAACGTTCCCTGCACCAAGAACTTCGCATCGGTTAGCCCGCCAGTGTTCTCTTCAAAGATGCGAACAAACAATTCACCAATTGCTTTACGTTTCGCTTCTGGTTCTGTGATTCCGGCGAGCGCAGCAAAGAATCTGTCACCAGCATCGATGTGAATTAACTCAATGCCCATGCTCTTGCGAAATGTCTCAACGACTTGTTCACTTTCACCGCGACGCATAAGCCCAGTATCCACATACACACACGTGAGTTGCGAGCCGATTGCTTGGTGCACGATTGCTGCAGCAACCGATGAATCCACCCCACCGGATAAACCACAGATTGCACGTTCGGTTCCGACTTGCGCACGAATTGCTTCAATTTGATCTTGAACAATGTTTGCCATTGTCCAGTCTTGTTTGCATTGTGCAATGTCGACCAGAAAGCGAACTAACAAATCTTGACCACTGGTCGTATGCACAACTTCAGGGTGATACTGAACGCCATAGATACGACGTGCATCATCTTCAATAACAGCATGCGGTGCATCAGGGGTAGATGCAGTACTTACAAAACCGGCTGGCGCTTCACCAACGAAATCGAAATGGCTCATCCATACGTCATGCACTTGTAGTGTTGAATCACCCAACAGTTTTGAATTCGAAGAATTACGCGTCAGAGTGGCACGGCCATATTCGCCGCGTCCTCCGCGAGCTACAACACCACCCAATTGTTGTGCAACCAACTGGCAGCCGTAACAAATACCAAGAATGGGAATTCCCAATTCATAGATGGCTGGGTCAAGCAACGGTGCACCATCGACATGCACGCTCTTCGGGCCGCCCGACAAAATGATTGCTTTCGGTGCTCTAGCCACTACTTCTGCTGCCGTTATACGGTGCGGAACGATTTCTGAATACACACGAGCTTCGCGCACGCGACGTGCAATGAGCTGGGCATATTGAGCACCAAAGTCAACAACGAGCACTACATCGTGCTGGACGGGATGTGACTTTGTACTCATAGCTTTGTAAACCTTAGTTGGCGTGAGACGATAGTCCCATGCCCCGTATTGCCCCCATCACCTGTGCCGTTCTTCTCACGCTTGCACCGTTCGGACTCTCCGCCGTACATGCTGCAGACACCCCCACCGACTCCACCGTTGCAGTTGCCGAAGTGACGGACTCAACATATGTCTACGACTTAGTGAGTGATCCCTCTGAATGTATTAATTCAAACCCGCGCCCCGATTGTGGGAAGAAACCACAAAGTTCAGGCGATCGTGGTGGATGGATGCAATACACGGTGTTCTTAGTGATGATTGCTGGTGTCGGTGTCGTTTCTTCAGTCTTGATTCGAAATGTCATTCGCCGAGATCGCGCCATTGCCGAAAAGATGTCACAGAACGAATAATTAGTTTTCTCGGCAGAATTCAACTGTACGAAAAATAAATTCTTCAACTGCCTCCCACGGCACAAAATGGCCACAGTTCTCAATGCGAATTGGCCCATCGTGAATGTCGAACACCGTGGCCGCCATTAGGTCAAAATCTGGATAGATCACGTGATCACTTGTACCAAACAGAATCAATGTAGGCGTTATTGTGTTTCGGCCATACAAAGGTTTCTCTACACGCTTTGTTGCATCGAACGCCGACTCATAATTGGCAAACGACGCGCGTAGTTTCTGCGCGTCACAGAATGGTTCTACATGCCATGCAATGTCATCTGCATTAAATGCACCTGGGTGAGCCCATAGACGGGTGGAATAAAACGCTCCAATATAATCAGCTCGCTTTTCTTCGGTATCTAGTTCGCTAGCCAGTGCATCAGCATCAGTCCCCTGCCGAATGAAATAATCCATCACCTCGACTGGCGGGCGTGTTCGCATACCTGCCATGCGTTCCTTATCCATCGGAAGTGGTGAGTTAAACAACACCATCCGTTTCACTCGATTCGGATTCCGCAATGCCATTTCTTGAATCACGGGACCGCCCAGGTCTCCGCCAACAAGAACAACAGACTCATACCCAAGATGATCAAACACCAATGCCTCAATGTCGCGCGCATGAGACACCACGTCATAAAAACCGTCGGGCGCTAACCCTGATTCACCAAAACCACGCAGGTCAGGCACCACAACATCAAAACCACCATCGCATAACGGTTCAACAACACGGGAAAAAATACGCTTTGATTCTGGCCAACCGTGAACACACACCAACACTGCTTTTGCATCAGCAGTTTTTTCATGCCAGAAAGCAAGATCAACATTGTTTACCAACGCATGATGAGTTGTGAAAGTCATATGGCGAACAATACGCCACGTACCTACTTAGATGTCGCGCGAAGAGACGAAGTAGAACTCAAGGGCAGACAACATCTCGGTGTATCTAGCTTCAGATTGTTCTGCTCGTGAGGTTTCCCACCACGCGATGCGCATTGCTAGAACCGTAAGGAACGCCAAGATAGCCGCGTCCGTAAGAGCAACATGGCTCAACTTCCACACACCAGCAAATGAATGACCTGGGTTCTGGTTCCAGAACCACAAAAAGTTCGCACTTGCTTGTTGGTTCTGCAGATACAGCGAGAACGGGCCGATTACCTGTGAAAGTGCAAGCCATGTCAACAAAATTGGCAAAAACATTGCTCCGGCACGTACTACCAACAACAGACGAGGAGTCTCGCTCTTGAACGGCAAGATCTGTTCAACGTTGACCTTTGACCACTCACGTGTCTTTTGGTTGTTGCGGAGGTCATCAACGAACTGTCCGGCGCTTGCACCAAGTGACGAAGTTTGTTTTGAAACGGCAAGCCATTTATCAACGGCTGTGACTGCATCGGCATGGGCGTGTGGTGATTGAGACATATAACTTCCTTAACGGGTGCAGTCTTCTGTGAGGGCTGCACCATTGAACAATAGATAGACGACAAGAAGAAAAGAGCCAGCGCCGCCTACATCAGAGGCAACTCCGTTCACAGTTATGTTCTGTGCACCGCCGGTGCGCATTTCGACCTGTTGAAATGGGGGCACGGCAGCACGAAGAGCGGCACGTAAGTTTTGTGCTCGCCTGTCTCCTGCACCTGCAGTTTCGCTACCAGAAAAACCACCAAACACGATGACAAGGCCTGGCTTGGCACTCTCGCCGCTCCAACCGCGCTTGCTGATCTCAGATGTAATGGCAGCTTCAATTTGTGCACCACCGCTAGTGCGCGACAAATTACTCGGCACCCGTACAGGGAACTCAGCGCAACTCAATTGAAATGTTGGAGGCGCGCTAGTTGTTGCAGCCCCTGACGTTGGAGACGACGATGTAATGACCGCAGATCCGAGTCCGACAATCATGAGCGCCAAGAACAAGTCGGCATAGATCCAGCCGGCACCATCTTCGCCAGAACCTGAGCTTTTACGCCGTCTCCTAAACATGAGCAGCTTTTTTCTTAGTGAGATCAGCACACGTCATGACTTGCAAATCATATAAGGAATCCACTGAGGGCATCAAACTTTGAGTCAGGAATAGATCATGCATTGGATGATTTCCTTCGGCGGCGCAGTTGTGTGGGGAGAAGGAAACCAAAGCCAATAGCTAACGAGATTGGAATTGCAATCAGAACTCGCGTCAAAGTCGAAGTTTTCGAGATATTTCCAACCAAGATTCCGAGAGTAAACGTGGTCGATTTACCATTGGCTAGCTTGGCCGTCACCACAACACGATGAGACCCAGATTTAATTCCCATTGGAATGGTAAACAACCCATTAATTGAGCCATCGGCACCAACTACTGCAGAACCCAGTTTTGTTGGAGTGGAAAACAGCCACACTTCAACTTGCGACCCAGGCTCAAATCCACCAACACTGATCTTGATGACATCACCACCAGACAAATGAACATTGCCATCACTATCAAGTGGTGAAGTCTTACCAGTGTTGTCAAGAGATGACAATGTTGCGCTCAATGAACCAGCCGTAACAACCATCTGATTATTTTCACGCGTAACTACAGCATCTGTTGTGACACCATC
>JBAXUC010000067.1:0-7960 GCA_037129855.1 Actinomycetota bacterium
TCAGGCGAACTTCAGTGATACGACGCCCCTCGAGAGCCTCAACAACGAATCGCCATCCCTCGATCTCCAAAGTTTCGCCCACCACCGGGACATGCTCGAGAACTCCGAACAGGAAGCCACCCACAGTGTCGAACTCTGTATCTGGCAGGTCCACGTCGAAATGCTCATTGAAATCTTCAATCGACATACCGGCATCCACTAAGGATTCACCATTGGGCAAATTTCGAACGTCAGGAACTTCGTCATCATGCTCATCAACAATCTCGCCGACCAATTCTTCGAGGCAATCTTCAAGAGTTACTAATCCGGTGATGCTGCCGTACTCATCAGCCACGATGGCCATATGAAAATGATCACGTTGCATTTCTCTCATTAGTTTCGCTACCGGTTTATTTTCCGGAATCACCACAGCTGTGCGAACAAGAGAATCAACAGGCTCGGCTCCGAGTCCTGCACGAATCGCCTTCATGATGTCCTTTGCATACACAATTCCAAGCACGTCTTCATTGTCTTCTTCGTCATTGCGCATGACGGGAAGTCGACTGACACCGTGTTCGAAAGCTTCATCAAGCGCCATGTCTAACGTCTCACCAGAATTAACACTGACGATGTCGGGACGAGGGCGCATGATCTCACGGACAATGGTGTCACCAAATTCGATAATAGATTCAATCAACGCACGCTCTTCATGCTCAATGACTTCGTCTTCCACAGCGGCTTCCACCATGCCAAGGAATTCTTGTTCTCCAATAAAAGGACCTTGTTCTAATCCTTTTCCTTTCACGACAATATTCGTCAAACCAATTAGGGCTTGAGAGATCTTTGTTAACGGGTAGAAACCAACCAACAGCGCAACAAAGCGCGACGTCGACAGTGCAGCTCTGTCTGAATGAAGAATTGCATAGGTTTTTGGCACGGCTTCTGCAAATACAAAAAACACGACAACGTTCAAGATGACACCAATCGCCACTCCGGTCGGCCCGAATAGACGGCCTGCTACTACTCCGGTCAACGTTGCTTGCACAGTTTGGCAAACATTGACGGACAGTAAAAGCGGATTCACCCAACGTTCGGGGTGCATCACCAGCCCCAAAAGTGCTGCACCACCATGTGCGCCAGAATCGGCTAGTGCTTGTGCTTTCGGTTTAGAAACACGGGATAAACCCATCTCAGCTATCGACAAGACAATAAGACATAGCAACAGAATGAGAATGCCGACAAGCATCCACCAGTCAGCCGAAGTTGGGGTTGCAGCAATCATTCGTCTTGTTCCTGTCTAAATGCCACTGGTGCTGGTCCTGCCCAATGGTGTTTTGTCAAGATTGCCAACTCATGATCACGCATCACTGTTGTTGTTTCTTCATCGTGATGGTCATACCCGAGCACATGGAGAATCCCATGCACCAGCAACAGCGCCACTTCATCGTCCATGGTTCCGGCATGACTAGATGCCTGACGTTCGGCAACCAGAGGACAAATAATGACGTCACCCAACAATGTTGGAACATCGTCATTATCGGGTTGAGGTCTGGCTGGTCCGCGTGTCAACGCTCCTGGACCAGGAGGTTCAGCACTGTCCACAGCATCAAGCGGAAACGCCAACACATCTGTTGGGCCGACTTTGCCCATGTGTTCGCTGTTGAGATCAGCCATTGTCGCTTCGTCGACGAAAAACACCGACAACTCGCATGCACCATGAACTCCTTCATGTAAAAGAGTGGCAACAGCCAGTTGACGCCATCTCGCCAAATCAACAGAAGTACCAGATTGCTCATCGGAACAGAAAATCTCAGGTACTCCGTCTCCACCTGCGCGACGAGGCATGTGCAGTCTTGGCCGTGAATCAGTCATCACGGGCCGCCTTGCGCGCCGAATTTCGGCGTGCCTCAGCATTGGTAAAACGTTCGTATGCAGCAACGATGTCGGCAACAATGCGATGACGTACTACATCAGATCCGTCAAGATACACAAACTGCAAAGAATCTATGTGTCCTAACTTTTTCTCCAGACCGACTAATCCACTGCGACCATCAGGGACATCGATTTGTGACACGTCTCCTGTGATTACAACCTTTGATCCGAATCCGACTCGGGTCAGCAGCATCTTCATTTGTTCGGGAGTTGTGTTTTGCGCTTCGTCAAGAATGATGAACGAGTTATTCAGAGTTCTACCCCGCATAAAGGCAAGTGGCGCTACTTCGATTGTTTGGCGTTCGATCAATTTGGCTGCTGCTTCCGGATCCATCATGTCATATAGCGCGTCATATAGAGGTCGAAGATAGGGATCAATCTTTGCCATCAAGTCACCGGGTAAGAACCCCAGACGTTCGCCAGCTTCTACGGCAGGTCGGGTGAGAACAATGCGTTGAACTTGGCGAGCATGAAGCGCTTGCACCGCCATCGCTACTGCTAGCCAACTCTTTCCTGTTCCCGCTGGTCCCACGCCGAAAGTAATGGTGTTCTCACGAATAGCGTCGACATACCGTTTTTGACCAGCTGTCTTTGGGCGCACCATTCGTCCACGTGAGCCCTTCAAGATGTCATCAGTCAACACACTGCTCGGTCTTTGTTCGGCACGCACCATCACAATGCTGCGGTCCATCACTGACTGATCAAGCCGTTCACCACTTTGGAGAAGAAGTACCATCTCTTCGAACAATCTGCCCACTTGGTGCGCTCGTGGCCCGGAACATCCAATCTCGTTTCCCCTCACCACTACAGCGACATCAGGAAAGGCATCTTCTACTCGGCGAAGTAATTCATCGCGCTGACCAAGCAGTTCTGCCATGAGATGAGCGCCTGGTACAACGACCGTGACGGTGGGAGCAACGGTGGTCATGTGGCTTCAGACTATCTTTCTGGCACTCAGATACAGGTTCCCCTCCCATGAAGCCCACTCGTAGTACCGTCAATTGGGTTCGATTGGGCGGTCACCACATGCAGAATTCGAGACGAAGTGGCACGTAAAGCCCTCTCCGCAACTGCTTGGGTCTTTGCGATTGCGGCTGTCGGCTTCGGTGCCGCACATGCAGTCATCGCTGACGGGTTCAGCAGCGTGCCTGCCATTTCTTGCCTTGTCATCGCTGGGTTCGGCGTGATCACCGGAATTGCAGCCCACAAGCCACCTCTGCCTGTCACCGTAATTACCGTGCTTACTGCTAGCACCCTTATCGCAGCGCGCATCTTTGAAGACAATGGAAGCACACATCATTCCCTGATAGCAGAATCACTCTTTCTTGTTTCTCAACTTTTGCTTGTCCTCGGTCTCATTTTCATAATTCGCCAACGACTCACTGGGCAAGCGGGAAATGTTCTCGCCGATGGACTCATCGTCGGTATCGGAGCCTGGCTCATTGTGTGGGTCTATCTTGTCCAACCATCGCTCGGGATCACAGGAAATTCTGCATCTTTCACAGCGATTCGCAGCGTGACCCTCGCTGTCTCAATGATTGTTCTTTTTCTTTTGGTCACACTGTTATTTTCCGAGACTGTGCCCTCTCCCGCAAATGCATTCTTAGGCGTTGCAATTGCTTTGACTTTGGCCGGAGTCATCCTGCGTGCTGTCGTCTCACGTGGAGATGTCTCATTTTCCCTAGCAACACTTGATGCTCCGCTTCTGATGGCGGTTGCATTGGCAGGCGCGGGATTCGCTCACCCAACTATTCGCCATGTCTCCGCCGGCGGTTCTCACACTGTAATGCCGGCACTCATGACACGACTGCTGACCACCACGTCATCTCTTGTCGCACCCATCATCATTCTTGCCATTGACAAACCAGCGAATAATCAAGACACCACAGTACGAACAGTAACAGTGTGCATTCTCACAGCTGTCGTCATGTCGCGCGTGGTGCAATCAGTGCGACTCAATGCGGACACTCAAGAACAACTTGTTCGCAGTGCGCTTACAGATTCACTGACTGGATTACCCAACCGTGTTCTCATGCTGCAGCACATCGAAACTGCGATGCGGTCTTCATGGAAGACCCATCTTCAACCAACCGTTCTTTTTATTGACGTGGACCGATTCAAAAACATCAATGACAGCCTTGGGCATTCAGTCGGAGATGAAGTACTTACTGAAGTATCACGACGGCTCACCTCCTCTGTGCCGTCACATGCAACTGTCGCGCGAATCGCTGGTGATGAATTTGTGGTTCTTGATGCAACAACCCAAACAGTGACGCAATCGGTTCTCCTGGCAGAGCAAGTTCTGGATTCACTTCGTAGCCCAATAAAAACGAGAGATGGCGACATGTTTGTCACTGCAAGCATTGGCGTTGCATATGCCCCTACAGCAGTCGAATTATCCGCCAACGAATTGATGCGGCATGCCGACACTGCCATGTACAGAGCAAAGAATGCAGGAAGAAATTGCATCGCCCTATTCGACGATTCAATGCTCGAAAGCGTGACCAAACGTCTTGATGTAGAAACGGCCCTCTATCGAGCACTCGAAAAAAATGAACTTCATCTCGTACATCAGCCAATTGTTGACATCGACCTAGGGATAGTTGTGGGTTTTGAAGCTCTGATGCGCTGGGATCGCGGACAATCACAGGCTGTCTCGCCCGATGAATTTATTCCCATTGCAGAAGAAACAGGAATCATTGTCCCATTGGGCTCATGGGCTATCAACGACGCACTCACACAACTTCGATCATGGATTGATGCCGAACACTGTTCACCAAGCACCACGATGAGTGTCAACGTTTCAGTACGTCAACTTCATGATCCTCAATTTGTCACAGTTGTGTCCGACGCACTTGTATCGTCTGGAATACCTGCTGAACAACTGTGGCTCGAGGTAACGGAGAGCGTCATGATCACCGAACCCACGCAAGCGCTTGCTTCTCTTCATCGCCTCAATGCGCTCGGAGTCCGGATCGCCATTGATGATTTCGGAACTGGCTATTCATCGCTCTCGCTACTACAACGGTTTCCTATTCAATGCATCAAGATTGACAGGGCGTTTGTGAATGATGTTGTGACTGAGCCAGCAACACAAAACATTGTTCGAACGATTGTCGCCATGGCCACCGCAATGGGAGCCGACATTGTTGCAGAGGGCGTAGAGAACATTGAACAACTGGCCCAACTAACGTCACTCGAGTGCCACCGTGCCCAAGGTTATTTATTTAGTCGGCCAGTACATGTTGATGACGTTCCTCGTGTTGTGAAGTTCATTGAAGATCCAACTCACTGGCGAGAAATCACCGGGCGAAATTAACTTGGAGCGCCAGCTGACGTAAGGCTTCCGTCAGGATTTCTGATGAACAGTTCAACGGTGTGGGCCCCAGGCGTCAACAGTGTGTAATCCAACACCGCAGTGAAACCAACAACGGAACGTGCACCAGATAATTCTCCGATGACACCAGCGGCAATTCCATCAACGGTGATGATTCCTTCTGTCCCGGCATCTAATGGCTGAGACAGCGTGATTTCGCCGGTTATGAGCGCAGGGATGGTTGCACCCCGTTTCCCAGACACATTCGTAAACAGGTGCTTCTGCTTGATGGTCCACACCGTGATGCGTGTATCTGCGCCGTGTTTTCCTATTCGAGTGTCAATCAGTGATGCACTCTCACCAACCGACGCAACTTTGTTGATCGAGCCAACATTAGAAACGATCTCTGCATAGTGCGCTGCCCGCGATCTGGCCTCTTCAAATCCACCTGCAATTACCGCGGTTTGACCAGTTGCTGACACGACCCGACGAACTCGCCCCGTTGGACAATCGTGTGCCAGGGATTTTCCTGCGAAGGTCCAGGAACTTACGGTTTCAGTTACATCGATGATGGTTGGCAACAAATCAAGATTCGATATCGCGCAGTCATCAGAGACACCCTTCTTCTGGTTTGGATATTTGATGAATGTCGGAATTCTGTAAATATCAGCAACTTGATCTGGGTCCATGAAGTCCGTGTGACGTTGCGGCATCGTTGGAATGAACGAGATTCCGTGGTCTGCACTCACTACCAACATCGTTGATTCCCATTTGCCCGAATTCTTCAAGTCTGAAATAAGGTTTTGGATCACACGGTCTGCGGCACCGACTTGATACAAGAAGGTCTGATACATATCGCGAATCACTTCTTCGTTATCAGGATTCTGTGTTGAAATAGTCGGTGACAATGGGTCAATTCGGAAATCTGGTGTGATTCTCCATGGCGCATGCGGCAACAATGCATGCACTACTTGCACGCGAGGCGACTTCGACTCAGCCACAATCTGTACTGCGCGTTCTACTGCTCCTACTTGCGACAAAGCTCCCACTGCGAACTGGTCTTTGAACTTATTTGCCACAGCCCCAAAACCACCCCAAGTTCCTTCAATTGACGGAACATACTTGCGCAGTACCGGCGGAAATACCCGCTGGCCATATACAAACGCCGCGTCACGCAAGAAAGTTTTGAGACGACCTGCGCTAAAAGAAAACGCCACTCCAGATTTGCCACCGCACACGGAGTGAGGACACAAACTTGTGACTGGTTCAATTCCGCCGACCGATGTTGCATCGGCGAACAACGTAAAAATATTTTTGGGATATTGCGAAAGAAACGGCCCCCCGGTTTGCGCCGGTACCGAAGACGACAAAATTGCCGGCACCGCTTGATGTGTGAAGTTTGATTCAGCGACCGAATTGCGATACCAGGTAGAACCTTGGGCTAATTCAGCAAACCCAGGAAAACGGACGGCATTAATGTTTCCATCACTTCCCAGTAACGAAGCGAGTGGAAATTCATCAAAAATCACTTGGAGAACCGTGACGTCCTTTTTCCCAATTACTGCATCTGACTGTGGCCCATCAGATTCCAGCAATACTGGCTGCAATGCTATGACCGCACTTCCCAAAACCGCGACAGCTAGAAGTGACAACCATCGAGACCATTCTCGAAAAGCCTTTGAACGATCAAAAGCAATCGGCATCACGATGGCTAAGACAATTCCGATAGCAACAGATGGAATCGTCCTGTTTATGTGAAGCCAACGAGCTACTGCCAACCCCAACACCAGCGACAGACCGCCTATCAGGCTCAATCGCATTGCTTCATTCACCTTTGGACCGAACATCGCAGAGAATCGGTCGAGAACAACACAGGTAAGGGCAGGAGCAAGCCCCACCAGCAGGAGGAAAACGGCCACTTCCAAGGGCGACAACTTTCCAGCCGAGAAAACTGTTGTGTTTTTTCCATACAGATCAAGCAAGGGCTGGGCTATCGCCATCGTTGATAAGGCCAAATAGGTCAAAAAGTGACGGCGGAACATCTGACAACCTTGCCACAATGGACGTGTGTCGTTCATGTCTCGTTCTACTTGGGCTCGCCTCAGAGGCATCTCCGTGTCATTTCTTGCCGTATTGGGACTTTCTCTCCTGCAATCACCTCAATCCGTTCATGGTCGACCCGTTGCCATCGGAGCAAATGGTCAAGGCGCGCTGTTGATCGTTGGCGACAGCCTCACCGTTGGGACCGAAGCGTTCGGAACTCTCTCTGCCAAAGTGAACTCTCTTGGAATCTGGACCAACGTTGCGATGGATGCAAAAGTAGGTCGCAAGGCTTCGCTCGGCGCAAGCGTGATTGAAAAGGGACTCACTGCAACAACCACTGCCGTAGTTATTGCACTTGGTACTAACGACATGATTTCGAAATCTGAGACCTGGTATCCGCGTTGGGTGATTGACATCGTCATGCAAAAAACTCGGGGCCTCCCCGTGTTATGGGTCAATTTGGAATTCTCTCACACTGGTCGCAGCGATTGGCGCGCACGCGGCGTTCGCTTTAACAAGGAATTGCGATTAGCAAAGCTGCGTTATCCAAATTTAACAATCGCAGATTGGAACACAGCGTTCACTCCTGTATCCAAAAGCCGATTCATCGAAGATGGGGTGCACTTAACGGTCTCTGGATACAAAACTCGAAGCAACTTCCTAGTTCCTGCCATTTCATCATTCGGCACC
>JBAXUC010000068.1:0-7867 GCA_037129855.1 Actinomycetota bacterium
GCCTGTCACCACCCCAACGAGTCGTAATTACTGTTCCGGCCAGCCCGGAGTGTCGGCATCAAGTTCAACGCCCATGGTGTTGAGAAATCCTGAGACCAAACGGTAGGTGCCTGCCACCATGACTAACTCAATGAGTTCGTCTTCTTTCCAATCAGCTGTGAGTAGGTTCCACGTTGCTTCACTGACGCAATTGTCAAAACATAAATCATCAGCCATTGCAATCAACGCGGCGTCACGATTGCTCCATGCATCAGCATCGAATTTCTTCGTGAGCGCGTCTATTTCAGACAATGACAATCCAACACGTTGACCGATAATTGTATGTTGTCCAAATTCATACACTGATTGACAATTCCAACCGACACGCAGAATAACAATCTCGCGTTCGCGAGCTGGCAAGAGCCCCTTATTCAAGAACAAGCCTGCAAAATTCATAAATCGTTTTAAGAGTCGCGGATGATGTGCAATTGTTCCAAAAATATTCAGTGGCGTGCCCGCTGGAGAATTTATTCCCCCACCCATAATTTCCTGCAGTTCAGGTGTCAATTTCTTTATTGGTGATATTCGTGGTGAAGCGGGACGGGGCGAGCCCAGTGGGGAAAAAGATTCATTCATAGCCCTATTCTGCTTCATGGCTGACCCCACACCGAACCCGAACTACCGTATGAGAATGCAGCAATGCCCACTTTTGGAAACACATAATGTCTCCTAGTTCATTGTTTCCCGTCAGCGGCGAACTACTTGCCAGCGATGGTTCAGCTGTTCTTGTTCCAGAATTCTTTTCTTCCTCAGAGGCAGACAAACATTTCAGCGGTCTCCTAGCCAAAACTCCGTGGGAGCAACACAGCCTGAGAATGTTTGGAAAACAAGTTCCTGAGCCACGCCTGTCTGCCTGGCATGCTGATGCGGAAATGACGTACTCGTATTCTGGGCAACCTCGAACTCCCCACCCCTGGAATGATCCCCTCGCGGCCGTGCGCAATGCCTGTGAAGCCCACATCGGTCATACGTTCAATGGGGCTCTCCTCAATCTGTACCGGTCAGGATCCGATGCTATGGGCTGGCATTCTGATGACGAGCCAATAAACGGCGTCAATCCTGTCATCGCCTCAGTCAGTTTGGGAGCAGAACGACGATTTGACTTTCGCCATAAACAAACGCGAGAGGTCGTCTCAGTGAAACTTCCCCACGGATCTCTACTTGTTATGTCAGGAGCATGCCAAGCCAATTGGCACCACCGAATAGCTAAGACAACGCGATCGATTGAGCCGCGAATTAATATTACTTTTCGTTTTCTCTACATATAAGCAGCTAAAAAACTGTGCAATAATTTGTGAATGAAGATCAACATTGGCTCCATTCTCACCAAACGAACGCTCTTGAACCCCACCAACGAAGCACTCTTTGATGTTGCTCAGGGCACTCGTTTTTCGTATGACGAACTCAACAGTCGAACTAATCAAGTAGCTAACGGTCTACGGTCACTGGGTGTACAAAAGGGCGACCGCGTTGCCTTGCTAATGATGAACTGCCATGAATTTGTCACGTCATTTTTTGCCATTGCCAAAATAGGAGCGGTTATTGTGCCATTGAACTGGCGCCTTGTTCCTGACGAACTTGAATTCATCGTGAAAGATTCTGGTGCAATTGTTCTCATTTCCGGTTCTGAATTTGACGTTGCAATTACAGAACTTCACTCTCGCGGTAATCGCACCGATGTGACTCATTGGGTTCGTGTTGGCAACGCTGATTCCTTGCCCTCTTTTGCACAATCATTTGATTCAGTAATGAACTCTCAGCCAGTAACTGAGCCAGAGATCACTGCATGGGATGACGACTTGCTCTACATCATGTACACATCGGGCACTACTGGCCTTCCTAAGGGTGTTATGCACACACACAACACCCAAATGGCTGCCCTCATTACTTTGAATGCAACTAATGATTTCTCTATCGGTGATCGGTATCTGAACCCGATGCCGCTATTTCATGTCGGAGCCCTCACTCCGGCAATTGTGACTGCCTATCGCGGTCTGGCACACATTCTCATGCGTGCGTTTGACCCGAACGCCATTTGGACGTTGGTGAAAGAAGAACGAATCAATAACGCACTACTAGTACCGGCCATGTTGGGTGCGTGCCGAATGGTATTTGACCCTTCAGTACATGATCATTCCACGCTGCGTTGGATCCTTAGTGGTGCCGCGCCAGTACCGAAGTCCCTCATTGAGGCGTATCAAACCATGGGCATTGACATCCACCAGGTGTACGGGCTGACTGAAACATGTGGGCCAGCGTGCACCACAACGCCAGAAGATGCAGTCCGTAAGGCAGGTTCAACAGGCAAAGCTTATTTTCATACCGATGTCAAAATTGTTCATCCCGACGGAACGACATGCTTACCTGAAGAAGCCGGCGAAGTACTCGTGCGCGGTGACCACATCATGACGGGCTATTGGAACAGACCAGATGCAACCGCTGACACGATCAAAGATGGCTGGCTGTACACCGGCGACATTGCCCTCGTTGACGATGAAGGATTCATCTGGATTCAAGACCGGCTCAAAGACATGATTATTTCTGGCGGAGAAAATGTGTACCCAGCCGAGGTTGAAAACATTATTCTCGGTCACCCAGGTGTCGCAGATGTCGCTGTCATCGGAGTCCCATCGGACAAATGGGGTGAAACTGGTCTTGCTGTCATCGTGAAAAAAGATGCAGCCGTGACCGAAGCAGACATCATTGCACACTGCGATGGAAAATTGGCGCGCTTCAAAATGCCAGGCGGTATCCGCTTCATTGATGTCATCCCACGAAACGCTTCAGGAAAAGCACTGAAGCGAGAACTACGTATTCAATTCCCAACGCTGTGAACGAGCAGAAATACTGTGTAACGAAAGAGATGCGGGCTAATTAACCTGCCGATCGCGGCCCTCCCAGTACGGTGCACGCAATTTGAATTTCTGAAGCTTTCCTGTAGTCGTTCGGGCAAGTTCGGAACGAAACTCAATTCGCTTCGGACATTTATAACCGGCAAGTTTTGTTTTGACATACACAATCAGTTCGTCTTCAGTCAATACAGAACCCGGCGTCTTGACAACGAGCGCCATCACTGCTTCTCCCCACTTTTCATCGGGTACGCCGATAACAGCAACCTCTGAGACCTCAGCATGGGAGAAAATCGCATCTTCTACTTCGATTGACGAAACGTTTTCCCCACCCGAAATAATTACATCCTTCTTGCGGTCAGCGATGGTGATGAAACCATATTCGCCCATTGAACCGCCGTCACCTGTATGGAACCAGCCATCGACCATTGCCGTCGATGTCTCTACTGGCTGTTCCCAATATCCCGCCATAACAACGCTGCCCCGTGACAACACTTCTCCCTCTGCATCTATGCGCATTTCAACACCGAGCGTTGGTGCGCCGGCAGCGCTGAGTTTGGCGGCACGCTCAGCAGCAGTCAGAGAGTCCCATTCACTACGCGTGCGGTTCATGGTTAACAGTGGCGATGTTTCGGTCAGACCGTAGATCTGAATGAATTCCCAACCAAGTTCAGTCTCAATCTTTTCAATGGTTTTTGTCGGAGGTGGAGCACCAGCAACTACCATTCGCACCTGGTCACGAGAAGTTGAGATACCAGACACGGCGGCAGCATCAAGAACCATATTGGCAACTGCGGGCGCACCGCTTAACAAAGTGACGCCGTGTTGTTCAATACGGCGCAAGATTTCGGCACCATCAACCTTGCGCAAGATGATGTGTTGTCCTCCCATTGCAGTAACAGAGAATACGATTCCCCAACCATTGGCGTGGAATTGAGGAAGAGTGTGGAGATAGACATCTCTGTCATTAATTCCCAATTGCCAACCGAAAATCGCCGCATTAACCCACAGATTTCTATGCGTCAGTTGCACACCCTTCGGGCGCGCTGTGGTTCCGCTTGTGTAGTTAATGGTTGCAGTGACATCTTCGTCGGCAATCCATAGATTCGGCTCAACGTCGTATTTGTACAACACCTTGTCTGATTCTGCACCAATCACAAACTTGTGTTTGGCTGTGACGTCCTTCAGTGCGTCTTCTAGTTCTGGGTCGATGATCAAGACTTCAGCCCCACAGTGCGAAATGATGTACGCCACCTCCTCTGCGACTAGCCGAAAATTAATCGGTACAAGAACTCGCCCATATCCACTGACGCCAAAAAACGCAGTCAGCAGACGAGCAGAGTTCTGGCTCACTATTGCCACGCGGGCACCTTGTGGCACTCCTAAAGCATCCAGAGCGGCTGCTTGTGCTCGAGCACGACGCGCTACTTCCTTGTAGGTCAATGTTCCCCACGATGCTGCGGGCTGGTCCGTCTCATCGATTACTGCAATTCTGTCTCCGTACACCAACTCGGCCCGTCGTAGATGATCAACAATGGTTAAAGCAACTTTCATGCTTTCTACCGTAGGCGTTTTTGAGCACGACAATGGCACCCGAAACCTGTTCTATAGTGACGCCGTGACAAACATTTTCCAGTCGACAATCCACACTCCGGATGCGATTGCCGTCATCTGCGATGGCCAAGAATTGTCATGGACACAACTTGAATCGAACGCTCGCAAGATTGCTCACGCATTGTCCGCATGGGGACTTACTACGGGTGATCGGTGGGCATTGCTATCCCACAACCGCATCGAGTGGCTCGAATTGTTTCTCGGCAATACACTCGCCGGAACTCGTTACGTGCCCTTGAACTGGCACCTGACAGTGCCTGAACTCGAATATTTACTGATCAATAGCGGCGCTAGCGCCCTTGTAGTAGACCCTGATCACGCAGAGGTCGGCAAAGAGGCAGCAGGTCTCGTTGGTATCGACCCAGATCGAGTCATCGTCCTTGGCCCGCAATACACCGCATGGCGTGATGCTCAACCAGACACGGACCATCCGAACACCACCTCAGGGTCAGCACTGACATACACAGGCGGCACAACCGGCGCTTCAAAAGGCGTCACCCGGCCTGATTCGGGGGCACCAATCTCATCATGGGCAAAGGGCGTCTCCACATGGGGCAATTATGTTGGCATGCCTGAAAAAGGCGTCGCCCTGCTGTCAACTCCCCTGTATCACGCCTTTGGCGCCGGTGTCCTCGGCGCGGCCCTTGCTCGCAACCACACCATTGTGCTGAAGGAACGGTTTGACGTTGACGATTTCCTCGACAGCATTGAGCAGTACAGGGTGACAAGTGCACCGTTAGTGCCCACACTCATTGTGAGACTCGCAAAGCTCGACGACAACCATTTCACTTCTCGAGATCTCTCCAGCCTGCAATGGATTGCTCACACAGCTGCACCGTGCCCTGGGTGGGCCAAGCAGCGCCTTATCGACATGCTGGGACCAATCATTACAGAGTTCTACGGCAGTTCAGAAGGAACCGGTCCAGTGGTGTGTACAAGCGCCGAATGGATGCAGAGGCCTGGCACTGTTGGTCGCCCTGCACCAAATCTTCAGGTTTCGGTTGTTGATGACGACGGCAAGGATCTTCCAGCCATGGAAATCGGAACCCTGTATTTCAAACGCGCCGATGGCGCACCGCGGTATCACGGTGATGAAGCAAAAACTACAGCTGCTCAATTGCCCGACGGACGGTTCACGGTTGGCGACCTCGGATACCTTGATTCAGAAGGATTCATGTACCTGGTTGATCGCCGTGTCGACCTCATTTTGAATGGCGGCGTCAATGTGTACCCCGCCGAAATCGAGGGAGTTCTTAGCCAACACCCTTCAATTCGCGATGTTGCGGTGTTCGGAATTCCTGATCCGGAATTCGGACAACAAGTAAAAGCGGCAGTAGAACTTGAAGATGATGCATCTCTGACATCGGATGAATTAGTCGCCTGGAGTCGTGAACGACTTGCAAGTTTTAAATGTCCTCGCAGCGTTGATTTTCACGAAGCACTTCCTCGTGAAGCTCACGGAAAACTGAAAAAACGAATCCTGCGCGACGCCTATTGGCCCCAGTAGCCAACCGCTGATCACTTACTCTTTCACTAATCTTGCATCAAAAAAAGGGGGGAGATGACCATGTGGTCATCTCCCCCCTTTTCAGGATTTTTGTCTGTCAGGGCTTAGCCTCTCGAGACTCCAGTCCATTCGAAGCCTTTAGTTTCGGTCACTGCAGGAGTAGAACCATCAGGGTTCTTCAGAGTTCCGACACCTACAAGCTTGCTCTTATTGTTTGTGAACACAAACGAGCCAGCATGCACGGTTGGAATGGTGTAACCCATCGACATCAGGTATGCGGACGCTGCTGCCCACTTCACCTTTGCTGTGGCCGGGTTCGTATCCGCCTGGGCGGCATAGATTAAGCGGTCAACTTGCTCGTCGCCATGTGCACCAAGTGCGATAACGGTGTTGTAACCCTTACCGTACGCAGTGTCCTTAATGGGGTTCGTGGATGTTGAGTTGAAAGCCTTACTGATAAAGAATGGGATGACATATCCCACAGCATCACCTTCGGCAGGAGTTCCTTCTGCGAAGTCGTACAAGTTGCCTCCACCGCGGTAGATGCCTGCAATCAAGATGGCTGATTCAGCTACCAAAGTGTTATTCAACAAAATTCCAGCATCTGTTAGGTACTTAGCAACAAACTTCACATTGTTCTGTGATTGAGTACTGGTATCTGCGTACAACGTGAGTTTGAACGGACCTGCAGCGCCAAGATCGGTATTGCACTTAGCAACAAATTCTTTTGCTTTCACAACGTTGTAACTCGGTGCTCCATCGAGAGTGTACATCGGGTTCGTTTTTCCAACGATTGATCCGTTGTACATTCCCATACCCTTCAGACGGACTGTGTTGTAATTCTTCCAGTCCACTGCAAACGCAGCAGCCATACGGCAGTTCTGGAACTTAAAGGGCGAGTTGGCCTTACCGACGTTCGGCATCCATTGACCCCAACCAGTGATTGGACCCTTGAATTCCTTAACATCCTTCTTACGACCTTGAAGGTCCTTAATAAAGGTTGCATCTCCAGTTGTAAAGAATGCGGCATCTACAGAACCCTTACGGACTGCTGCTGCACGCTGCGATGCTTCCTTCACGTTGATGAACGTAATTTTGTCAAGGTACGGCAAGCTGCCACCTGAGGCATCTTTGCGCCAATAGTTAGGATTCTTCACTGCGACCAATTCATCAGCTGAATAGCTAGAAATCATGAATGGCCCTGTTCCAATACCCTTGGTCGCGCACGCCGTATTTCCTGTCACTATTTGTGCAGGAGCACGCATGACATAACGTCCTGCGCGGTACATCAAGCCAAGGAACCCAGTATCAGGACGATCGAGCGTGACCTTCACCGTGAGGTTGTCTATGACATCAACAGCCAAGATGTTGGCGTTTACACCAATACCTGTAGACGGATAAGAAGTTATCGCGCCACGACCAATATCGATATTCTGCTTGACGTTTGCTGCGTTGAATTCTTCTCCGTTGGAGTACTTAATTCCTGCGCGAAGAGCAATTGTCCAATACTTTGCATCAGCTGACATAGTGAAACTCTGTGCGAGATACGGAACAAAGTTGCCCTTATTGTCTCTCTCAACAAGCGATTCGTAAACGGTTCTTGTGGCGCCCAGAGGGCCTCCGCTGAGAGCGTTTGCGAAACAAAACCCTGAAATTGTGGCGTCCATGGCCACTGTTAGTTCGCCGCCATACTTTCGTGCTGATGGCGCGCGGTTGGCGGCCGAAGCACTACTTGAAATAGCAGTGCCTAAGAGAACAGCAGTTAATGCAATTCCCATGACTCTGGCTCTGCGTGAGCGGCTAGTCCTACTGATTTCTTTCATTCAAATACCCCTTGAAATTTGCACAATGTTTCATG